>JAGXBI010000288.1 GCA_018971155.1 Burkholderiales bacterium | reverse complement strand
CGCGTCGCGCTCGGCAAGATCGAGGCCGGCCAGGCGATGGGCCAGCTGGAGCCCGACGAGCCGGCCCGAGACTTCGGCCGCCAGCGCGCCGGCGATGCCGCCGCCGTCACCGGCCACGAAAATGTCCGCGACGCTGGTTTGCCCCCACGCGTCGAGCCGGGGCCGCCAGCATAGCTGTGCCGGATCCCAGGCATGATCGCAGCCGATCGACCGCGTGATCTGCGTGTTCGGAACCACACCCTGATGCAACAGCACGAGCGGCGTCTGCAGGCGCCGCACCTGGCCGGCGACCTCGTATTCGATCGCTTCGACCTGTTGTGTACCCAGCAACCGGAGCCCTTGCACCTGCTTGACGTGTTCGACGCCCGCGCGGCGAATCGCGCGCAGCATGCGCCACCCCTTGGCAAGATAAGCCGATGCGCGCAAGGCGCCGGGCAAATGCGGCAGGGCGGCGCGATAGGCGCCTGGCGCGGTGGTGTCGAGCAGCGCGCGAATCTCGATGCCCGCCTGCAGCAATTGCCAGGCAAACAGGTACAGCAGCGGCCCGCACCCCGCCAGCACCGCCGGCGCGCCGGGCGCCAGGGCGGCCGCCTTGAGCAGGGTTTGCGCGGCGCCAACGCCCATGACGCCCGGCAGCGTCCATCCCGGCACCGGGAAGGGGCGTTCCTGCGCGCCGCCGGCCAGCACGATCGCGCGTGCGGCGATTTGCAGCGTGCCGCCGTCGGGCCCCTGGCGGGTCACGCTCACGCGCTTGTCCGGCGTGATTTGCCAGGCCAGCGTTTGCGGCCAGTACGCAACGCCGCTGCGCGTAAACGCGTCCACCAGCGTGCGGCCATAGAGATACTCGGGGCCGAGCACGCCGGGATTGGCCAGTGGCGAGTGACTCACGTTGCGGTAGATCTGGCCGCCGGGATAAGGATTTTCATCGAGCACCAGCGTCTCGATGCCGCGCCGGTGCGCTTCGAGCGCGGCGGCCATGCCGGCGGGGCCGGCGCCGATGACCAGCAGGTCGACGTATTTTTCAGTCATGCGATGCTCCTTGCGCCTTGCATGCGCCGCACCCGCATGCCGTCGCGTACCGGTGTCATGCAGCCTTGGCGGTTGGGCACACCGTCGATCTCCACCAGGCAGTCGAAGCACACGCCCATCATGCAAAAGGGCGCGCGCCCGTTACCGCCCACAGGCGTGGTGCGGCATACGAGATCCCCGGCGGCCAGCAATGCGGCTGCCACGCTCAGCGCGGCGGGCACATCGTGCGCCTGATTATCGATATAGATCCGCACGGTGGTCTGCTCAGCGCGAGGCAGTGTCTTAAACAGCAAATCGGTTGGCATAGAAAGAGTCCAGAAGAGCGGGGCGATCGCCCCCGAGAATCCACGGCGCGATGGTTTCGCAATGCGCGGCCGCCAGTGTTACGCCGCTGTGGCAGGTCGCCACAAAGGCGCCCGGGTGGCTGGTCGATTCCTCGTAGATCGGCAGGCCGTCGGGCGTCATCACGCGCAGCGCGCCCCACGCGCGCACGACCCGCACGTGCTTGAGCAGCGGGAATGGCGCGATGGCGCGCCGCGCGATGTCGGCCAGAACGTCCGGCGTGACGCTGTCGTTGAAACCCACGTCCTCGGCCGAATCGCCCACCAGCACCGAGCCCTCGACCGTTTGCCGCACGTAGATGGTCGGATTGGCCAGAAACGGCCGCACGCGCTCGGTCACCAGAATCTGGCCGCGCAGCGGCTTGACGGGGGCGCGCAGGCCGACTTGCGGGGCCAGCGAGCGGTTGCCGAGACCGGCGGCCAGCACGACGCGGCCCGCCTCGAGCGTGTGGCCATTGGCCACGCGCCGGCGAAACGAGCCGCTGGCCGGGCTGATTTCGGTGACGTTGGCATTCGGCGCGTACTCGCCGCCGACCTGCTCGTAGGCCGCGAACAGGGCGCGCAGCGTATAGAGCGGGCTGACGTGTCCGTCATTGGGAGAATAGATGGCGCCGGCAGCGTCCGGACCGATGGCCGGCAGCCTCTGCGCCAGCTCCTTGTGCTCCAGCACTTCGAACTTCAGGCGCGGCTCGGCACGATAGAGGCGCTGCATCGTCTCGGCCTTGGTGGCCAACTCCTGCGGCGACTGCGCGATATTGAAGCCGCCCGGTCGGCTAAAGCCGATCGACACGCCGCTGCGCGCAAGCAACTGGTCGGCGAAGCCCTGCCAGAGCTCTGCCGAATGCAGCGACCAGCGGGCATAGCTGACGCAATTGGCGCCTTTGCCCTGTACCCACACCAGCCCGAAATTGCCGCGCGCGGCGCGCAGCGCGTTGTCCTCGCCATCGCATACGATGACCCTTTGGCCGCGTTTGGCCAGTCCGAAGGCGATGGCCATGCCGACCAGGCCGCCGCCGACCACGGCGACATCGAAAGTTTTTTGCATTTAATGACTTCCCACTAATACTTTGTTCAAGCCGTAGATGCGGTCCAGGAATACCATCACCACCAGAACCAGCGCGATGAGCACGGTGGACACGGCGGCCACCGTCGGATCGACCGTCTCGCTCATGTTCATGTAGATGCGTACCGGCAGGGTGATGGTCGCTGGCGCCGCTACGAAGATGGTGGCGGTGAGCTCGTCGAAACTGCTGATGAATGCCAGGACCCAGCCGCCCACCAGGCCAGGCAAGATCATCGGCAGCGTGACGCGGCGAAACGTGGTCCAGCGCGTAGCGCCCAGCGAGCGCGCGGCCTGCTCGGCGTCGCCGGCCATGCCGGTGAGCGCAGCCATGATCAGGCGCAGCGCATACGGAAAGATCAGCAGTACATGGCAAGCCACCAGACTCGCGAACGAACCGCTGATATCGATGAGCGTGAAAAAACGCAGAAAGGCGATGCCGAGCACCACCGGCGGGATCATCAGCGGCGAGAGCACGAAGGCGTTGATGGCGTCGCGCCCCGCAAACCGGTAGCGCACCAGCCCCAGGGCGGTGGGCAGCGCGAGCGCGGAACTGATCGTCGCCGCCAGCACGCCGAGCCACAGGCTGGTTTTGAAAGCCGAGGTGAAATCGTCGCTGTGCCACAGCGCGACGAACCAGCGCAGCGAGAAATGGCGGGTCGGAATGGTCAGGAAATCGTCCGGCGTGAAGGCCGACAGGCACACCACCACCAGGGGCGCCAGAATGAAGGCCAGGAACAGGCCATGGAACAGCAGGGCTGCCGCGCCGTTGCGGTCGTGATGTTTCATGACGCACCCCCGAGCCGGCGCGTGACGCGTTTTTCGACCACACGGTTATAGGCGGCGATGATGACGAAGTTGGCCACCAGCAGAATGACGGCGATGGCCGCGCCGCGAGGCCAGTTGAGGGTGCCCAGGAACTCGTCGTAGGCGGTGGTGGCCACCACCTTGAGCCGCCGTCCGCCGATGAGTGCCGGGGTGGCGAACGCACTGGCGGTCAGGGCGAACACGATCAGGCTGCCGGAGAGAATGCCCGGCGCGATCTGCGGCAGTACCACGCGCCACATGACGGTGGCGCGTCCGGCGCCGAGCGAGCGTGCCGCGTGGCCCACCGCCGGATCGAGCCGCGTGAGCGACGTCCAGACCGACAGCACCATCAGCGGCACGAGCACATGCACCATCACGGCGATCACGGCACCGAGCGTGAAGAGCATGTGGATCGGATGCGCGACGAGCCCAAGCTTGAGCAGCAACGCGTTGACCGGCCCTTCGCGGCCAAGCAGGATCGACCAGCCGAGCGTGCGCACCACCACCGAGACCAGCAGCGGGCCGAGCACCGCCACCAGGCACAGCGAGCGCCATGGATCGCGCATGCGAAACAGAAAATACGCTTCGGGAACCCCCACCAGAACGCACAGGAGCGTGACCGCCACCGACAGAAACAGCGTGCGCAGGAAAATGGTGTAGTAATAGGGGTCGCTCAGAACCGCGACGTAGTTGTGCGCCGACGTGGTATCCACGATGCCGCCCACGTCGAGGTTGAAGCCCCGCAGGCTCAACACGAACGTCAGTACCAGAGGCACCGCCAGCAGCAGGATGAAATACATCGCCGCGGGCAGCGTCAACGCCAGGCCATGGTGCGCGCGATTGCGATTCATACGTTTTCCTCCACCGGACGCAGGGCATCGTCGCCCCAATCCAGGTCGACCGTGTCGCCTTCGGTGACAGTGGGGATGCCGTCGTTGAGCAAAAACACCTGCAGGTTGCCCAGCCCGGTGCGCACCGTCAGCACCCAATGATTGCCATGGAACATGCGCTGCTCGACGCGGCCGTTCAGGCGGCCGGCGCCGCTGGCAACCACGCGAATGCGCTCCGGACGCAGGGAGAAGGTCGCGCCGGCGCGACTTGCGGTGTCGGGCGGCAGGTTGAAGCTGCTGCCATTGGCCGTGAGCACGATACCCGATGGCCGCGACTCGATGTGTCCGCTGATCAGATTGGTGTGTCCGATGAAATGGGCCGCAAAGGTATGGCGAGGGTCCTCGTAGGCCGTATGCGGTGCGTCGATACGCACGATGCGCCCCTGATTGAGCAGCACGATGCGATCGCTGATGGCCAGTGCCTCGGCCTGATCGTGGGTGACCATGATGGTGGTGGTGCCGACCTTGCGCTGAATTGAGCGCAGCTCGCCCTGCATCTCTTCGCGCAGCTTGGCATCCAGATTGGAGAGCGGCTCGTCGAGC
>JAGXBI010000287.1 GCA_018971155.1 Burkholderiales bacterium | reverse complement strand
CCGCCCTCATCGCGACACTTTGGAGAACCGACATGGCCCAACGCCTCATTGCCGAGCGGGTATCGCAGCGCTCATCCGGGCGTGCGGCCGGACGCGCCTTCCTTGGCGTCTCGTCGCTGCTGTTCGCCGCCAGCGCGGCGCTCACCGTCGCGTGGTCGCGCACCGCGCCGGGCATGCACGGCATGGCGATGTCCGGCGGCGCGCCGATGCTGTGGATGCCCATGGCCGGCCAGACCTGGCCCGGTCTGGCCGCGTCGTTTGACGCCATGTGGTGCGCCATGATGGTCGCGATGATGCTGCCCTCGCTGGCGCCGATGCTGTGGCGCTACCGCCAGGCCCTGGGCATCGCCGGCACCCGGCATCCGGGCGGCCTGAGCGCCCTGGCGGGCCTCGCATACTTCCTGGTATGGGGCGCGCTCGGCCTGGTAGCTTTCTCGCTGGGCGCCCTGTTCACGACGGCGCAAATGCGCGTGCCGGCGCTCGCGCAACTGGCGCCGGCGGCGACCGGCCTCGTCTTGCTGGCGGCCGGCGCGCTCCAATTCAGCGCATGGAAAGCGCGTCACCTCGCCTGTTGCAGGCCGGCGGGGCATCGGACACACGGCAGCGCGCCGATGCCCCGCGCGCGCGACGCCGTGCGCCACGGATTGCGCCTGGGCTGGCATTGCAGTCTTTGCTGCGCGGGTCTCACAGCCTGCCTGCTGGCGGTCGGCATCATGGATCTGCGGGCGATGGCGATCGTCGGTCTTGCCATCACCGCGGAGCGGCTCCTGCCGGGCGGCACACGCGTCGCACACGTCGTTGGCGCCGTGACGATTTGCGCAGGGGTGCTGCTCATCGCGCGGGCCGCAGGTCTCGTCTGACGAATGTGCGAGCGCGTCACCCATAAGCAATTGCCTATGGTGTTTCAAATAATGTCTAACTGGCTTGTATAGCTGCGCCACCGTATCCTGACGCTTGCAGCCGGGCTGCCCAGGCGCGGCGCCAGAAAGCGCCGCGCGCCCCGGCAGCCCACGATAATCCAGGAGACAAAGCGGCTCGCGCCGCGCACCGCTACACATGACGCCTACCCTCGTTATTTCCCATGAAGCGTGCCTCGAACATCGCCCCGGCCCCGGCCATCCGGAGTCGCCCGAGCGGCTCAAGGCAGTGTTGGCCGCCCTGCGCTCGCCCCAGTTTGCCGCGCTTGCCTGGCGCAATGCGCCACTGGGCACACTCGAGCAGGTCCATCTGATTCACGACCCGGCGTTTGTCGCGGAGGTGGCCGACATCGCTCCGCGCCAAGGCTTCATACCGCTCGACGGCGGCGACACCGTGATGTCGCCGGGCTCCTGGGAAGCGGTCATGCGCTGCGTGGGCGCGGCCTGCGCCGGCGTCGACGCGGTGCTTGGCGGGCAGGCGCGCAACGTATTCTGCGCCACGCGCCCGTGCGGGCACCACGCGGAGCCGGCCCGGGCGATGGGGTTCTGCATTTTCAATCAGGCGGCGATCGCCGCGGCCTACGCGCACGAGACGCACCGGCTGGCGCGCGTGGCGGTGGTCGATTTCGACGTGCATCACGGCAACGGCACCCAGGCCGCGTTCTACAACCGGCCCGAATTGTTCTATGCGTCGAGCCACCAGTCGCCGCTTTACCCCGGCACCGGCTCCGCGGCCGAGACCGGCGTAAGTCACAACATCGTCAACGTGCCGCTGCCGCGTGGCTGCGGCTCCGAGACATTTCGCGAGCGCATCGAGGCCGAGATGCTGCCGGCGCTGCGCGAGTTCGAGCCGCAACTGCTCATTATCTCGGCCGGCTTCGACGCGCATCGGCTCGATCCGCTCGCCGGCCTGAATCTCGAAGACGCCGACTTTGCGTGGATCACCCGCGAGCTGATGCAGATTGCCGAGGTGGCCTGCGACGGGCGCATCGTGTCGATTCTGGAAGGCGGCTACAGCCTGGAGGGACTCGCCACCGGAACCATGGCGCACGTGCGGGAACTGATGTGGGAATAGCGTGAGCGCAAGCGCCCGCCGGCCAACCCATCGGGCGGCGGGCGTCTCGTTTCAACCTTCGAAGGGCCGGACCGGGCCGGCCGAAGTCAGACCTTCTTCAGCGTGGTGGCATGCGGCAACGGTGTCGCGGACTTGCCATGCGACGGCGCGACCACCGTCACCACGTCCGGCATGCCATTGAACACCCACCCGGGCGCGAACACCACCGACAGCGGCCCCGGCAGCGTAAACGGCTGAATCAGCGCGGCCTGCTCGAGCTGCCGCATCTGCGCCTGCATCATTCCGAACTGAGCCTGCATCGCCTGCATCTGTTGCAACGCCCACGCGGGCGGCGCGCCGCCGGTGCTGGTTTGCACCACGAAGCTGGCGTCGCCGTTCGGGCTTTGCCAGTGCCATGTGCTCACGCGCGCCGGGCCGGCCGCGGTCTGTACGATATGCGTGCTGCCCTGCGCGGGCACGAGGCGGCCATCGAAGCGCACCATCAAGGGCTGCGCCGCAACCGGCTGTGAGGGGGCCGGCGGCGCAGCCAGCGCGAAAACCGGCGCCAGGGCGAAGGCACCGGCGAAAAGTGCAGTGCGTAAGTGCATTTTCATACCTCCGTGAAAATGGACAAGACTCCCAATGGGCCCGCGTGCAGTCTGGACGAAAAAGCTTAAAGCTGGCTTAAATTTGCGGCGCAAGGCAAACCGCTTAGGACGAACGGATGATGCCGGCGGGCGGCCCCGCGCCGATGCCCTTGCGGCATCGAGCCGCCGGGGATCGCCATCCCGGCCAAACCGCGCGTGGACGACGCACGGCGGTATGGCCGGAAGGGAATTCCCTCATAACAATCCGGCCCGGCGGGCATAGAATTCAAACCATTGAGAAGAAGCCAAGGATTGTCGCTTGGCGCGAGTCATCCCCGTCGGTCCGTTCGAAGCATCGCAACCTGAGGAGGATCCCGGCATGGTCGAGCTCATGACCCGCAGACGAATGCTCGCGCTTCTCGGCAGTGGGGCTGCCCTCGCGGCAAGACCCGCGCTTGCCGTCGTTTCCACGCAAGCAGAGGCGCCACTGCAGCCATTCACCGGCCCCGGCCCGAACCCGTACTGGAACGGCGTCGGGCCGTACGTCACGTATCCCCAGAAGCTGCCGCTGCAACGGCTCACCGATCGTCCGATCCAGCTCGAGACGCCGCGCCAGTATTTCACTGAGGCATTTACCCCCAACGCCGCGTTTTTCGTGCGGTATCACCTCTCGGTGACCCCCAACGAGATCGACCTGGCGGCCTGGCGGCTCAAGCTCGAGGGTAACTTCACCAAGCCGATGGAGCTATCGCTGCCGCAGTTGCTGCACGATTTCAAGCCGGTCTCCATCGCCGCGGTCAATCAATGCTCGGGCAATTCGCGCAGCCGATTCCAGCCGCGAGTGGCGGGCGGCCAGTGGGGCAATGGTGCAATGGGCAACGCCATGTGGACCGGCGTTCGCCTGCAGGACATCCTGGAGCGCGCCGGCATCGGCCGCGGTACCGTGCAGATCCAATTCGAAGGTCTCGATCACGGTGTCGGACCGGTCGACAAGGGCTCTGGCAGGTTCATGAAATCGTTCGACGCAACCGATCCCATACTCGGCAAAGCGATCGTGGCATTCCTGATGAACGGCGAGCCACTGCCGATGCTCAACGGCTTTCCGGTGCGGCTGGTGGTGCCCGGGAAATTCGCCACGTACTGGACCAAGCACCTCACCTTCATTCGGGCCCTGACGCAAGCCGACAATAACTTCTGGATGAATCCCGCCTACCGGATCCCGGCCACGCCCGGCGGCAACGTCACGCCGGAGGCCATGGCCACCGGGAAAATCAAGACCGTTCCGATCGGCACGGTCGACATGCCCGTGCGCTCATTCATCATCGAGCCCGACGGCAGCGCGCCGCTGATACGCAACATGCCGGCGCAAATCCGCGGCATCGCCTTCAGCGGACGGGGACGCGTCACCAAAGTGGAAGTGTCCACCGACGACGGCAAAACCTGGCAACGCGCGACGCTCGGACAGGACCACGGGGTTTATGCGTTTCGCACCTACACCCATCTGTGGACACCGAAATCGGCCGGCACATTCACGCTGGCGGTACGCGCGACCGATCAAACCGGCAGCGTCCAAACCGACCAGGCCGTGTGGAACCCCGGCGGCTACCTATGGAATCGAATCGAGCGTCAGGAAGTGACGGTCCTGGCGGTATGAGCGGGAGACAGCCAATGAACATCCGCATACCCAGCTGCCTCGGCGTAGCCGGCCTGGCGCTGTTGAGCGCCGGTCTAGCCGCGCAGGCTCAAACCCGCCCCGGCTTGGAATCGGCCGGGGTCTACGCCGACGGCACGCTCGGCATGGCCCAGCAACCGGCGCGCGGTGCGCCGCAAACAGGCAGCGTATTTCGCGTCGGCCAGTGGCCCACCTACACCGCCGAACTCGCCCCCGGCAAAGGGCGCGAGCTGGTGCTGGCGCATTGCATGATGTGCCATTCGGTGACCTACATCACCATGCAGCCGCCCCTGAGCGCGGCGACATGGGGCGCCGAGGTGCATAAGATGATCTCCGCGCTGGGCGCGCCCATCAACGAAACCGACGCCCAGGAAATCGTCGCGTACCTGCAGGCGCATTACACGCCCGAGACGCGCAAGTAGGCGAAGTGGCCAAAGGTGTGGGGTGC
>JAGXBI010000286.1 GCA_018971155.1 Burkholderiales bacterium | reverse complement strand
ACCTATGCTAAAATAGCCAGTTTTTCACCCGGTCTGTCCTTCAGGAAAACCCAGTGCTGTCCACCGCCAACATCACCATGCAATTCGGGCCCAAGCCCTTGTTCGAGAATATCTCCGTCAAATTTGGAGGGGGTAACCGCTATGGTCTGATCGGCGCGAACGGCTGCGGCAAGACCACTTTCATCAAAATCCTGGGCGGCGATCTGGAGCCCAGCGGCGGCTCGGTGATCCTGGATCCGAACGTGCGGCTGGGCAAGCTCAAGCAGGATCAGTTCGCCTACGAAGACCGGCGAGTGCTCGACGTCGTCCTGATGGGCCACAACGAAATGTGGCAAGCGATGAGCGAGCGGGACGCGATCTACGCGAACCCGGAGGCGACCGACGACGACTACATGCACGCCGCCGAGCTCGAGGCCCGCTTCGCCGAATACGGCGGCTACACGGCCGAAGCGCGCGCGGGCGAACTGCTGCATGGCGTGGGTATTCCGATCGAGCAGCACGACGGGCCGATGAGTGCCGTGGCGCCCGGCTGGAAGCTGCGGGTGCTGCTCGCGCAGGCGCTCTTCTCGGACCCGGACGTACTGCTGCTCGACGAGCCGACCAACAACCTGGACATCAACACTATCCGCTGGCTCGAGGACGTGCTCAACGAGCGCAACTCGACCATGGTGATCATTTCGCACGACCGCCACTTTCTGAATGCCGTGTGCACGCACATGGCCGACATGGACTACGGCACGCTCAAGATCTATCCGGGCAACTACGACGATTACATGCTGGCTTCGGCCCAGGCGCGCGAACAGCAGCTCAACGCCAACGCCAAGGCGAAAGAACGCATCGCCGATCTGCAGGATTTCGTGCGCCGCTTCTCGGCCAACAAGTCCAAGGCGCGCCAGGCAACCAGCCGTCTCAAGCAGATCGACAAGATCAAGGTCGAGGACATCAAGCCGTCGTCGCGGCAGAATCCGTTCATTCGCTTCGAGTTCGACAAGAAGTTGCACAACCTTGCCGTGCGGGCCGAGGGCATTGCCAAATCCTACGATCGGGTGATCTTCAGGAACTACGAAGGCGCGGTGCAGGCCGGCGAGAAAATCGCCATCATCGGCGAGAACGGCGTCGGCAAGACGACGTTCCTGCGCAGCTTGCTGGGCGAACTGGCGCTGGACGCCGGCGTGGTGAAGTGGGCTGAAAACGCCAGCGTCGGCTATATGCCCCAGGATACGACCGAGGCGTTCCCCGACGACAAGGTGCTGACCGACTGGATGCAACTGTGGACCCAGGAGGGCGACGACGACCAGATGATTCGCGGCACGCTCGGGCGGCTGCTGTTCTCCGGCGACGACGTGCGCAAGTCGGTCAGGGTGCTCTCCGGGGGCGAGAAGGGCCGCATGATCTGGGGCAAGCTGATGCTTGGCCGGCACAATGTATTGATGATGGACGAGCCGACCAACCATATGGACATGGAGTCCATCGAGTCGCTGCAGATCGCTCTGGACAAGTTCGCCGGCACCCTGATTTTCGTCTCCCACGACCGGGAATTCGTCTCGTCTCTGGCCACCCGCATCATTGAGATCAAGCCCGGCGGCGAAATCGTCGATTACCACGGCACCTATGACGAATACCTGCGCAGCCAGGGCGTCGACGTCTGACCCGCGAGGTTGCCGACCCGCTTGCAAACGCCGGCTTCGCGCCGGCGTTTTGCTGTGCGGCGAACGCTGACGGCGGCAGTCCGCGGCGCTACAATGAGCCCCTATTTGTTTGCGCACGGGAGTGCATTGCCATGCAGAGTTACGACAAGTTCTACATCAATGGCGAGTGGGTCGCGCCGCGCGGCGGCGACACCATCGAGGTGTTCCACTCCGCGACCGAGGAGCCGATGGGGCGGATCCCGGCCGGCATCGAAGCCGATGCGCAGGCGGCAGTGGCGGCAGCCCGTGCGGCGTTCGATGCGTGGGCCGCCACGCCAGCGATCGAACGCGGCGCATACTTGCGCAAGATTGCCGAGGGACTTCGCGCGCGCACCGATGAACTGGCGCGCAGCATCACGGGTGAAGTGGGGATGCCGATCAAGCTCTCGCGTGCCATTCAGGTCGGCGGCCCGGTCTACAACTGGGGATATTACGCCGACCTCGCCGGCAGTTTTTCCTACGAGGAGCAAGTCGGCAATTCGCTGGTCGTGCGCGAACCGGTGGGCGTGGTGAGCGCGATCACGCCGTGGAACTATCCGCTGAACCAGATCACCTTGAAGGTCGCGCCGGCCCTGGCAGCCGGTTGCACGGTCGTGCTCAAGCCTTCCGAAGTTGCGCCGTTCAATGCATTTATTCTGGCCGAAGTGATTCACGAGGCGGGCCTGCCGCCGGGCGTGTTCAATCTGGTGACCGGCTACGGGCCGGTGGTAGGCGAGGTGCTGGCGAGCCACCCGGACGTCGATATGGTGTCATTTACCGGATCCACCCGGGCTGGCAAGCGCGTGTCGGAACTGGCTGCGCAGACGGTCAAGCGGGTCGCCCTCGAACTGGGCGGCAAGTCCGCCTCGGTGATTCTCGACGACGCCGATTTGCCCGCCGCGGTCAAGGGCACGCTCAACGCCTGCTATCTCAACTCCGGACAGACCTGCTCGGCACATACGCGCATGCTGGTGCCGGCCAGCCGCTACGACGAGGCCAAGGCGCTGGCCAGGCAGATCGCCGAATCTTTCGTACTGGGCGATCCGCGCGAAGAAACCACGCGCCTGGGCCCGCTGGCGTCGGCTGCGCAACGCGAGCGCGTGCTGGCCTATATCCGCAAGGGGCTGGAAGAGGGGGCCGAACTGGTGACGGGCGGGCCCGAGCGGCCCGAGGGGCTGGCCAAGGGCTTTTTCGTCAGGCCTACCGTGCTGGGTAACGTCGCGCCGCACGCAACGGTTGCCCAGGAAGAAATCTTCGGCCCGGTGCTGACGATCATCACTTACCGGGACGACGACGATGCCGTGCGCATCGCCAACGATTCGATCTACGGATTGGGCGGCGGCGTTTGGTCGGGCGACGAGGCGCGCGCGCTGGCGGTTGCCCGCCGGATGCGCACCGGTCAGGTCGACATCAACGGCGGCCAGTTCAATATGCAGGCGCCGTTCGGTGGCTTCAAGCAATCGGGCAACGGGCGTGAGAATGGCGTGTACGGCCTGGAAGAGTTTCTGGAATACAAGTCACTGCAGTTTCGCGCGCGCTAGGCGCGAGTTGCGATAACCGGCAGATCCGGCGCGCTCGTCAGGCGAGCGCGCCGCCCGCTACGATCGCCCGGGCGCGAATCGCATGGCTGTACCCTCTCGCGTGATTCGCTCCCAGATCGCCTGTTTCTCCGCGTCGGTCAGAAAAACCCAATTCGATACTTCGAAGGCGGTACGCCCGCAGCCCTTGCAGACCTCGTCGAACAAGGTCGAGCAAACGCCGATACATGGGCTATCGGGGCGGTCGTGCAATGCTGAAGACATGGGATTGGCGTAAAACAGGGTTGGCATTGAGCCGCGGCGCGGCACGGAGTGCGACGCAACATTATCGCACCCCGTGCCGGGGCCCGCCGGCGTTTTTCAATGGTTGCGGATCACCACCGCGCCACACTGTAGCCGATGCGGAACTGACTGTGTCGCCGCTGGTTGTAGTCGAGCAGATCTTCGCCCCAACCATTGAAGTAACCGATCCAGAGATAGCCGCCGGCCCCGCTCAGCAGCCTGCCCAGAGGATATGTCAACTGTGCGTCGATGCTGCCGTAGCCGCCGCGCGTGCCCTTGCGCAGCGTGGTGGCCAGTTGCCACCCGTTGGGCTTGCCGTAAATCAATAGCAGATCCATGTAGCCCCGGTAATGCGCAATATCGGGGTTTTCACCTTTCTCCAGATAGGCGTAGAGCTTGGGCTCGACGGTCCAGTGATAGTCACTTGGATTGCCGAACGTGAAAATCGGTTTGACGAAAGCGATATTCAGGCTGCGCGAATCCGCTCCGCCACGTCCGTTCGATTCGTGTTCGAGACCCGCTGCCGCGCCAAGCTGGGTAAACCAGCGGCTGTGCCATCCGGTGTCGGGAATGTAATAGAACAGGCTGGGACGATAGTTGCTGTCGCGAAACGGCTTGGACGGCGCCTCCAGATTCCACATTGCGAGCTGCGTGTAGCCGAAATAGAGATTGTCGAGAAACGCTTTCGATCCCGGTGTCTCGGGGGCCAGCAGGCGAAACTTGAAACTGAACTGGAATTTTGCGTTGGTGTCGCCGTTTTTGCCGACGGCAAAGAAGATCGGCTCGTTTACCGACAGTCGCGATTGCAGTCGTGCGAGGCTCGACTCCGCCGTGACGATGTCGCCGGGCGTGCTGGGCGGGGCCGGGTTCTCCGCCACCTCGGCCGCGTGCGCCGCAGGCGTGCCGGCCGCCGCGGCAGAGGCCGGCAGCGGCGCCGCGCTGGCCACCGGCACCGATGGGGCGGCGCGATCGAGCAGCACGATGAACGAGGCGGCGTCCCAGTTCAGCAGTGACACGCTTGCCGAGCCGCGCATCCGCGCGGGCAGCACCGCACTGTAACGCACCTTGCGGAACTGGCCCGGCGAGAGCGTGAGCTGCCCTGGCGCTTGTGGGTCGCGGCGCAGCGTCAACGCAACCGGATGATTGTCGGCATTGGAGACGGAGGCATCGAGGTCGGCCGGTAGCGCATAGGTTT
>JAGXBI010000285.1 GCA_018971155.1 Burkholderiales bacterium | reverse complement strand
GCCGCCGGCTGGTACGCGTTGCCGTCGAGCCACTCGCCAAGCTTCTGGTACCGTGCGCGCTTTTCGTCGCGCAACTCTTCCAGCAGGCGCTCCAACGCGCCCGGATTGCCGGCGGCAACCGCGTCATCGATCGTCTCGCGCCATTCCATCTGCTGCATCAGAAACGCCGGCGCCATGGCGGTGTTGCTCTCGGCCGCCACGTCGACGCCATGCAGGCCGAGCAGATATACAGCGCGCTTGAGCGGCTGGCGCAGGGTCTGGAATGCCTCGTTGGCCTGTGCCGCCCACTGCATCGCCGCACGCCGCTGTGCCGCGCCGGCGCTGGCGAAACGGTCCGGGTGGACCTGTCCCTGCACGGCACGATAGGCGCTTTCCAGCGTCGCCAGATCGACCGCGAAGCGCTGCGGCAAACCGAACAGTTCGAAGTAATCGCCCTTTAGCGTGTTCGTCGTTCCTGTCATCGTTCCCGAGTTCTCAGCCATGCCACTCCACTATCGTTACTGCCTGCGCCCCAGAAAAAAAGCGGCTGTCGCCGCCTTGATTCATCGCCTGGCGCCTGCGTGGCGCCGTCATTCCCCGACCCGCTCCGGCCGCGCGTCGACGGGCTCGCCGCGTTCGCATTTCCGGCAATACAGCACACTGCCGATGCGGGCCTCGCGCGCCTGTGCCGATTGGGTCCACGGGCGACTTTGCCAAGGCGGATCGTGACGCACGTGCTGGCCATGCCCGCAGGCCAGCTCCGCCACCCAGTGCCCTTCGTCGTCGAGGTGAAAGCCGATGATCCGGCGCGGTACGCCGGTCGATGACGGATCAGACGCGGAACGACTCACCGCAACCGCACTCATCCTTGACGTTGGGGTTGTTGAAGCGAAAGCCCTCGTTCAACCCCTCGCGCGCAAAGTCGAGTTCCGTGCCATCGATATAGGCGAGACTTTTCGGATCGACGATGACCTTCACGCCATGGCATTCGAACACTTCGTCGTGCGGTTCGATCTCATCGGCGTACTCGAGCTTGTATGCCAGGCCAGAGCAGCCGGTCGTCTTCACGCCGAGCCGCAAGCCGACGCCCTTGCCGCGCCGCGTCAGATAGCGCGAGACATGCTGCGCGGCTTTTTCGGTCAATGTAATTGCCATATCGAATCCGCCAGTTCGATCAGGCCGCTGCCTGATCGGCTGCCGCCTCGTGCTTTTGCTTGTAGTCGGCCACGGCCGCCTTGATTGCGTCCTCGGCAAGAATCGAGCAGTGAATCTTCACCGGCGGCAATGCCAGTTCCTCGGCAATCTGCGTGTTCTTGATCGTCAGCGCCTGATCGAGCGTCTTGCCCTTGACCCATTCGGTGACCAGCGACGATGAAGCGATAGCGGAGCCACAGCCATAGGTTTTGAACTTGGCATCCTCGATCACGCCCTGTTCATTGACCCGAATCTGCAGCTTCATCACGTCGCCGCAAGCCGGCGCACCGACCATGCCGGTGCCGACCGCATCGTCACCCTTGTCGAACGAGCCCACGTTACGGGGGTTTTCGTAATGGTCCAGAACTTTGCTGCTGTAAGACATAACGAGCTCCTAGTATTCCGTATAACCTATTGGGCGATCGCTCAGTGCGCCGCCCATTGAATCGAGTTCAGGTCGATGCCGTCCTTGTACATCTCCCACAGCGGCGAGAGGTCGCGCAGCTTGGCGATCTTGCCCTGCAGCAGCTTGACGACGTAATCGACGTCCTGCTCGGTGGTAAACCGGCCAACCGTGAAACGGATCGAACTGTGCGCCAGTTCGTCGTTGCGGCCCAGCGCACGCAACACGTACGAGGGCTCCAGCGACGCCGACGTGCAGGCCGACCCCGAGGAGACGGCCACGTCCTTGATCGCCATGATGAGCGACTCGCCTTCGACGAAATTGAAACTGATGTTCAGGTTGTGCGGCACGCGGTGCTCCATGTCACCGTTGACATACACCTCTTCCATCTGCGTCAGGCCATGCAGCAGCTTGTCGCGCAACATCCGGATGCGTTCGTTCTCCACCGCCATTTCTTCGCGCGCCAGGCGGAACGCTTCGCCCATGCCGACAATCTGGTGCGTGGGCAACGTGCCCGAGCGCATCCCGCGCTCGTGGCCGCCGCCGTGGATCTGCGCCTCGATACGCACACGCGGCTTGCGCCGCACGTACAGCGCGCCGATGCCTTTGGGGCCATAGGTCTTGTGCGCCGAGAAAGCCATCAGGTCGACTTTCCAGTTGGCCAGGTCGATCGCCATCTTGCCGGTGGCCTGGGCCGCATCGACGTGGAAAATGATGCCCTTGTCGCGGCAGATCTCGCCGATCTGCGGAATGTCCTGAATCACGCCGATTTCGTTGTTGACCAGCATCACCGAAACCAAAATGGTGTCGGGGCGCAGCGCCTGCTTGAATGCTTCGATATCGAGCAGCCCGTCTTCCTTGACGTCGAGGTAGGTGACCTCGAACCCTTCGCGCTCGAGCTCGCGGCAGGTGTCGAGTACGGCCTTGTGCTCGGTCTTGAGCGTGATGATGTGCTTGCCCTTGCCGCGATAGAAATGTGCCGCCCCCTTGAGAGCCAGGTTATCGGACTCGGTCGCGCCGGAGGTCCAGATGATTTCCCGCGGATCCGCATTGACCAGCGCCGCCACCTGCTCCCGTGCTTCTTCGACAGCGCGCTCAGCGGCCCAACCGAACGAGTGGCTGCGCGACGCCGGGTTACCGAACTGTTCGCGCAAGTAGGGCAGCATTTTGTCCACCACGCGCGGATCGATCGGCGTGGTCGCACTGTAATCCATGTAAATGGGGAGTTGCAGGGTGTCGTTTTTCATGAATGCTCCAAAAGCTCTCTGCGCTCGCGCTACGAACGAGCCATATCGAATACGGAATTCGGAATTCTGGCGCCCAGGCTGCGGGCCGGCGTCGCCTCGCGCGAATCATGCAGCACCGAGGATTGCGCTTGCTTGTTGCGTTGCTGCTCAACCAGGTCCTTCAGGGACACCGAATCCAGGTACTCGACCATTTTCTGGTTCAATGTCGCCCACAATTCGTGCGTCATGCATTGGCGCTTGGCACCTTCCTGCCCTTCGCAATTGCCCTTGCTGCCGCATTGCGTCGCGTCCAGGGGCTCGTCGACCGCGATGATGATATCGGCCACCGTCACGTCTTCGGCGCGGCGTGCCAGGCTGTAGCCGCCGCCGGGGCCGCGCACGCTCTCCACGATCTCGTGGCGGCGCAGCTTGCCGAACAGTTGCTCAAGATAGGAGAGGGAAATGTGCTGACGCTGACTGATGCCCGCGAGCGTCACGGGCCCACCGTCCTGGCGCATGGCCAGGTCGATCATCGCCGTGACGGCGAAACGTCCTTTCGTGGTGAGTCTCATGATCGTGCAGGGATTTAATCTCGACTATTTCTGTCAAGTATAAATACCCTACAGATTTAGTCAAGTTATTCGGGATTGATTTTTGCTTTTGGCGCAATAGGAAAAATCAAACAAAGCGGATTTCGCCAAACCGTGCGCCAGATGGCCCGGTGGATCTGCCGCCGATCGACGGGCCGCAGGGGACGAGAACGCAGCGCCATTTGGAAGGCTAGCATAAAACTTACCCCCACATTCAGGATGGCCATACAGGTGATTCCGGAGACAGCCAGCCAAAGCGCCCGCATATCCAGCGCTTGCGGGCCCAGCACGCCCAATGCCGCGGCGATCGCCCCGGTGCTCAGCGTCACGTGGCGCACTTCGAACGGCAAGGCAAAAGCGGTAAAAATTGCCGGCACCAATCCCAGCATCATGCCCAGACCGGCATTGCCCACGACCCCGGAAACATGCTCGCGACAAAACGCCGCGAGACGGGCTGCGCCGCGGTCACCGAAAACGAAACGCAATCGGCGGTTATAGGCGAGCACGTCGCCCAGTCGATGAAACGCAAACCAATTGTCGGCCCACCCCGACAGCACGCTGGAAAACCAGAGCAACACACCTGTCAAGGCGGCATAGATCGGCGTCCAGCCAAGCAGCGAGAAGGATGTCAGCGTCGTGTTGGCCTTGGCCGGGGAAATCAGGTCGACCCCCAGCGCGCTGGCGGCAAGCCACTGGATCAGCAGGCAGCCGGGAAAAACCAGCGCAAGATTGCCGAAAATGGCCGCCGCTTGCGTGCGCACCAGGGCGATCACTTCATTGACGAAGGCGGCCATGCCCTCCTCCGTGTGTACGCCGTCGAGCTTGCCGGCGATCGCCGGTGCCGTCATCGCCGGCTGCTTGGTTGCCAGGGTGAAATGACAAAAATGCATCAGCAGGAAGCTGGCCGCGTAATTCAAGCCGGCCAGAAGCCCCTCCACCATGGGTTGCAGATGAGCGCCGACGATAAAGAATTTCAAGTAGACAGTGGCTACCGTCACCAGCCCCCCGCCGGCTGCCATCTTCAACATCGACAGATAGGCCGCGCGGTCCCTTGCGATGTAGTGTTCACCGGTCTCGGCGCTGCGCTCGACCACCTTGCGGGCAAGCAGGCCGAACGAGGTTCTCGCCAGCGAGGCCACGCTCTGACTGGCACGGTTTGCCCGAATGAGATCCGCCAGCAGGCTGATGCGCGCCTGGAGGGCATCGTTGCCGGTCGCCAGCCATGCCTCGAGGAGGCGCTCCAATCGGCGAATGCGGGTGCGCATGCGCTCGACCTGAAAGACAATTTCGACGCTGACGCCGTTG
>JAGXBI010000284.1 GCA_018971155.1 Burkholderiales bacterium | reverse complement strand
CGCGGAACTTGGCCGAGAAGGTTTGCCGCCAATTCGGCGCCTGGATTTCGGCGAAGCGCGCGCGCGCATCGATCAGGCGCGAGTGCAGCGCGCCCTGGAAGAACTCTCCGACGATCGGCAACGCGCTGTGCGCGCCCTGCCCCCAGTAGTTGCTGCGCAGCGTGATGCGGCTGTCATTGAAGCCCACCCAGGCGCCTGCCACCAGTTGCGGCGACATCAGGATGAACCAGCCGTCGGCGTTGTCCTGCGTGGTGCCGGTCTTGCCCGCGACGTCGGCGCGAATGCCGTAGCGGGTGCGAATCGCCGCGCCGGTACCGTGGTTCACCACGGCGCGCATCGCGTCGATCAGGTCGGCCGTGGCCTGGGCCGACAGCGCACGCTCCGGGCGGGCCGGACGGAATTGGGCCAGCACTTTGCCATCGCGGCTTTCGATGCTGGTTACCATCATCGGTGCGATATAGCTGCCGCCGTCGGCGATCGTGCCGTACGCGGTGACCATCTCCTTGAGCGTGACCGGGCTGGTGCCCAGCGCCAGCGACGGCACCGGGTCGAGCTTGCTGCTGCGCACGCCCATCGCGCGGGCGAGCCTGGCGACCTTGTCCGGCCCCACCTTCATGATGAGTTGCGCGGCAATCGTGTTGATCGAATTCGCCAGCGCGTCGCGCAGGGTCATCGGGCGATCGGTCGCGGCCTCGTCGTCCTTTGGCTTCCATACGCCGCCGCCGGGTAATGAAATGTCCTGCACCTTGTCGACCAGCTTATCGTCCGGCCTGGCGCCATCCTCGAACGCCGCGCCGTACACGAACGCCTTGAAGGTCGAGCCCGGCTGGCGCCGCGCCTGCGAGACGTGATCGAACGCATCCTGGCTGTAATCGCGGCTGCCGACCCACGCCTTGATCTCGCCGTTGTCCGGATCGATCGCCAAAAAGCCGGCCTGCACCCGGGTTTTGTCCTCGCGCAGCCCCTGCATGAAAGCGCGGTCGGACATCAGCTGCTTCATCGCCTGTTTGTCGGTCAACCCGGTATCGCGCGCCGCGCGATAGTCGGCGCTCTCGCGTACGAAGCTCTCCACCAGGGCGCGATGGCCGGCCCAGCCGAAGCGCTCGCTCCAGGCGGCATTGGCCACGCCCTGCAGCAAATTGCCCTGGCGCGCCACCGCCTGGTTGGCCAGCGCCTGCAGGCGTGAATCAATCGTGGTGCGCACCACCAGGCCGTCGGTATAGATGTTGTAGCCATTGCGATCGGCCCAGCCGATCAGCCATTTGCGCAACTGCTGGGCGAAATGCGGCGCCGGCCCCGGCGACTCGGTCAGATGCTGAAAGTCGACCCGCAGCGGCTGGCGCTTGAGCGTGTCGAACTGGGCCTTTGACAGACGCCCATACTTGACCATCTGGGCCAGCACGATATTGCGTCGCTGCAGCGCGCGTTCGGGATTGAGTACCGGGTTGTAATAGGCATTGCCCTTGAGCATGCCCACCAGCGTCGCGCTCTCGAGTATGTTGAGCTCGTCGGCCGACTTGCCGAAATAGGTGCGCGCAGCCATCTCGATGCCATAGGCGTCATACAGGAACGGCACCGTATTCAGATAGGTCTCGAGAATCTGCTTCTTGGTGTAGACCGATTCGATCTTGTAGGCGGTGATGGCTTCCTTGATCTTGCGCGTGAGCGTGGGAGCGCGGCCGATCTGGTCAGGATAGAGATTGCGCGCAAGCTGCTGGGTGATGGTCGAGCCGCCCTGGCGATCGCCGGTGAGCGTATGCACCGCGGCCGACAGCGTGCGTCGCCAATCGATCGCGCCGTGCTGGTAGAAGCGATGGTCCTCGGTGCTGATCAGGGCGTCCACCACGTGCGGTGAAACGTCCGACAGCGGCACCCACTCGCGGTTGCCGGGCTTGAACTCGGCCAGCAGCTTGCCGTCGGCCGAGTACACCTGCGCCGGCAACTCCAGGCGAGCCTTGCGAATGTCCCCGATGCTCGGCGTGAAGGGAATCAGAAACAGCACATACAGCATGACGCCGGCGAGCACCGCGCACAGCGCCAGCCCCACGCCATGCCAGGTCGGATGCAGCAGGCGCCGCAGGCGTGCGGCCGCCACCGGTTTGAATTCGGTCGCCCATTGGGCCAGACGCTCGACAAGTGCAGACACAGACCAAGGCTTCACGCTGAATTATTGTCGTCGGAAAAGCCTGAATGCTACCAAAACTCAGTCAGGCGCGACGAGATTGCCGGCGCCGTCACAGGACGCCCGACTTGCGAACCATCTGCACCGCCGCACCCAGCACGAACAGCAGCACCAGAACGCGGAAAGCCAGGGGCGGCAGCTTATCGCGCAGCGGGCGCGCCAGCACGATGCCAGCGATCACCGGAATACTGGCGGCGGCCGAGACCAGCAGGTCGAGCCCGCTCGCATGCATGCCATGCCCCAGCACGACGATCAGCGTGACGATCGACACCACCAGGATAATGGCGATGCGTTTGGTGAATACCTTGCCGGTGGCCCCGGTGGCTATCAGGTACATCGCCAGCAACGGGCCCGGCACCGACGCCATGCTCTCCATCATCGCCGCGCCGAAGCCCAGCACGAAGCCGGCGGGTTTTTCCAGCGCGGGCGGAAATTTTAGCTTGGGCGAGGCGAGCATCAGCAACGCGGCAAAGATCAGCACGAAGCCGGAGGCCGCCAGCGCGTGGCGCGGCGCGAGCGAAATCAGCACCGTCACGCCAAAGACGCTGCCCAGCACCGTGCCGATCAGCGGCGCGGCGATCTCGCGCGTTGCCTGCCATGTCTTGCCGCCCTCGAGGGCTTGCGGAATATTGCCAAGAATGATCGGCATCGACAGCAGCAGCACCGACTGCTTGACCGACAGGAAATGGCTGAGAATCGGCATTGCCACCAGCGGCACGCCAATACTGACCACGCCCTTGACCATGCCGCCGATGAGCAGCGCGGCCACAATGCCGAGAAGCGCCGGCAGATGCAAAGCCTGCAGGCTGGCGCTCAACGCGCCTTCAGAGAAATAGCCGTGAACCATCGGGGAATCCGCGAGTTGTCATTGTGTTGTGTGCCATGGCGGGACAGGCCCGCCCGCTCGGGCAACGCGGCCGAAGGCCATTGGTGCGCCTGCCGGCTCCGGCCCGGAGCCAGGGCCCGACGGGTCACCGCGCCAAGAGCCCGAGGCGGCCGATCGTCGATGCGAGAGCCGCATGATACCGCGCCTAGGATATTTCCGGGAAAGCGCCGGTTCCGGCAATCCCCGTCGCGGTTCCTGGGGCCGCCCCACGGGCGGGACGATCAATGAAGCGCGAACATCCCCACGGCGGCTGCGCCCATCACGCCGACCGCCATCCAGCCCAGCAGACGGACCGGGCCGCTGGCGGTAAACGGCCCCATCACGGCACGCCTGGAGACCAACAGAAGGATCACCACCAGCAGCGGCACGGCCACCACGCCGTTGATCACCGCGCTCCAGAATAGCGCCTTCATCGGGCTGATCGGCGAATACTGGATCCCCAACCCCGCCAATACACTGACGCCGATGATTGCGTAAAAGCCGCGCGCATCGCGCCATTTGCGCTCGAGCCCCTCGTGCCAGCCCATCGTCTCGGCCAGCGCATACGCGCCGGAGGCGGCCAGGACCGGCACGCCGATCAAACCCACGCCCAGCACGCCCAGCGCGAACAGGCCGTAGGCGAAGTCGCCGGCCAGCGGGCGCAGCGCGCTGGCCGCCCGCGCCGCGGAGTCGATGTCGGTGACGCCGCCGGCGTGCAGGGTCACCGCCGTCGCAAGAATGATGAAATACGCGGTCAGATCCGAGTAGAACATGCCGCTCCAGGTATCCCAGCGGATGCGGCCCAGTTCGGCGCCGGCCGCCTCGAGGTCGCTCACCAGCGGCGCGCTGCCGCGCACCCGCATCTCCTCGACTTCCTCCGAGGCCTGCCAGAAGAACAGATACGGGCTGATGGTTGTGCCGAATACGCCGACGACCACCGCCGCGGCATCGGCGTTCAATGTCAGGCGCGGCCAGACCGTGCGCAGCGCGACGTGCTCCCACGGCACATGGACCGTGAAAAGCACCGCGGCATAGGCCAGCAGCGCGGCGCTCAGCCATTTGAGATAGACCACGTAGCGGTGGTACGGGATGAACACCTGCAGCAACAGCGTGCCCAGTACGAAGCACGCGGTCATCAGGTGGCGGTCGACGCCGGACACCAGTTCGGCGACCTCGCCCATCGCCGCCACATCGGCGGAGATATTCAGCACATTGGCGATCAGCAGCGAAAACACCACGCCGTACACGACCGCCGGCGGGAACGCCGCCTTGATGTTGGCCGCCAGCCCGCGGCCGGTGACCCGCCCGATATCCGCGCACATCAACTGCACCGCGGCCATCAGCGGAAATGCCAGCGGCATGGTCCACAGCATGTTCAGGCCGAATTGGGCGCCGGCCTGCGAATAGGTCGCGATCCCGCTGGGGTCATCGTCGGCCACGCCTGTGATCAGGCCCGGGCCAACGCGCGCGAGCGGGTGCTCCTTGAGGCGGGCGCGCAGCACCTGCCAAACATTGCGTTGCAGCGGCCTGCCAGCCTCCATGGTGCCACCTAGCCCACCGGGCGCGAGATTGCGGCAGCATCGCGCGGCCGCGTCGCGCTATTGTCGGTGGACGGCGGCGCGCGAGCCTTGACCAACGTCAAGCCGCGACGCTCTC
>JAGXBI010000283.1 GCA_018971155.1 Burkholderiales bacterium | reverse complement strand
TATCTCCAGCCTGGTCACCCAGTCCCCAGAAGAAATCGGCACGCACGCCGCCCTTGATCGCACTGCCCGTGTCCTGCGCGAACATCAAACGCGTCAACGGCCCGCCCGACACCCCCCCAGGCGCCGGTCGCGTCGTGCTCAGAAAAACCGGGCTGCCCAGCGGCACGGCACGCGGATCGACCGCGATCGAACGCTGCGCGGTCAACGGCACGCCGAGCGCGCCGATCGGCCCTTCCAGCCCGCCGACTCCGTCGTTCGGCATCTCGCGGAAAAAAACGAAACGCGGATTGACATTGAGCAGCGCCGCCACGCGCTGCGGATTGGCGCGAGCCCAAGCCCGAATACCTTGCATGGTTGCCTGGGCCGGGCTCAAATCGCCATGATCGATCAGCCAGCGCCCGATCGATCGGTACGGCTTGTCATTGGTGCCGTCGTAGCCCACCCGCATGATCGTGCCGTCATCCAGCTCGATCTGGCCAGAGCCCTGCACCTGGAGAAAAAACGCTTCGATCGGGTCATCGACGTAAACCAGCTCGTTGCCCCGCAGGATGCCGCTGCGCATCAGGTCGGCGCGCGCCGGCAGCGAGCCTCGCGGCCGTCCGGCAGGCCAATGATAAAGGGGGGTCTGGTAAATACCGTGGCGCACGCGCGAGCCATGCAGCAACGGCTCGTAATAACCGGTGATCAGCCCTGTGTGGCTGCCATCGCGGTTGAACAACTCGAACGGCGTGAAATATCGCTGGAAGAATGCCCGGATCGCCTCGGGATCAAGCGCATCGAGTTGCGCGGCAGCGGCGCACGGCGCCCGCCAATTGGGCTGTTGCGCCAACTTCGAACAATTTTGCAGGAGTGCCGCATCGGCACCGATCAGGGAGTCGTCCTGCCAGCCGTCGACCTGCGTCCAGGCAACCGCACGCATATCGCCCGATGGCGCCGCCGGCACACCGGCACTACCCCCCACCTCGGATTTCGGCGTATAACTGGCGCAGGCAAACAAAAACAGACTCATCAGCAGCGCCAGGCTCGTTTTGCCGTAGCGCATCATTGTCAACATTCCAGGAGAGGACTTCATGGGCGAGCTATTCGACAAATACCCGGCGTTACTGATCCTGCCGGAAATGTTACTGGCGTTCGTGATCCTCGGCATCATCGTGTGGCGCATGAACCAGCGTGGCGGGCGCGACCGGCGCGACGACGATCGTTCATGACCGGCGCCGCGCTCAATGCAGCGTACGCGGCATGGTCAGCGCGAATTCGGCAATCGGCGCCTCGAACCGCTCACCGTCCTCGGCCACGCAAAAATACGAACCCCGCATCGAACCCACCGGCGTGGCGATCATGGCCCAACTGGTGTACTCGAACTGCTCGCCAGGCTGCAAAAACGGCTGATGACCGACCACCCCCAATCCCTTGACCTCCTGCACCCGGTCCTCGCTGTCGGTGATCACCCAATGGCGGGAAATCAACTGGGCCGGCACCTGACCGGTATTGCGGATCGTAATGGTGTAGGCAAATGCGAACTGGCGTCGCTCGGGTTCGGACTGCTCGGGCAAATACTGCGGCCGAACCGAAATGGTGAATTCATACTGGCTCATCGTTATCCTGTCATGTGCGGCGCGCTGGCAAAACGTGGGCGATGTCCCCCGGCAAAGCAGATCGCGGCTGGACGGCTTCTGGCGTCCGTCGATGGGCCATTCTGCGGCAGTTTCGATCGGCCCGCAACCGGCATCGGCGCAGCGACTTTCCCCGGCAGTGCTCGAGAGGAATTAAAATAGCGTTTTTGTCCGATTGCCCCTCATGCGCCAATTCCGCCTCGCCCCCAGCATCCTGTCAGCCGATTTCGCCCGCCTGGGCGAGGAAGTGCGCAACGTCGCCGCCGCCGGCGCCGACTGGATCCACTTCGACGTGATGGACAACCACTATGTGCCCAATCTGACGATGGGCCCGATGGTATGCGAGGCGCTGCGCCCGCATGTCGACATTCCGATCGACGTGCATCTGATGGTGCGTCCGGTCGACCGCATCGCCACCGATTTCGCCAAAGCCGGCGCCAATCTCATCAGCTTCCATCCGGAGGCCGTCGACCACGTCGACCGCACCTTGTCGCTGATCCGTGAATGCGGCTGCCAGGCCGGGCTGGTATTCAACCCCGCCACGCCCCTGAATTACCTCGATCACGTGCTCGACCGGCTCGACCTGGTGCTGATCATGTCGGTCAATCCCGGTTACGGCGGCCAATCGTTCATTCCGGAGGCGCTCAACAAGCTGCGCACCGCGCGCGCCATGATCGACGCCTACCGCGACCGCACCGGGCGCGAAATCCGACTCGAAGTCGACGGCGGCGTCAAGGTGGACAACATCGCCGCGATCGCTGCAGCCGGCGCCGACACCTTCGTGGCCGGCTCGGCCATTTTCGGGCAGCCCGACTACCGCGCCGTGATCGCCAAAATGCGCGCCGAACTGGCGACTGTCCAATGAACCAGCTTCGACTGACAGACGTCCGGGCGTGCCTGGTCGATCTCGACGGCACGCTGGTCGACACGGTGGATGACTTCACCGCGGCCATCAACGCCATGCTCGACCAATTCGGCGCAGCGCCGCTGCCGCGCCAGAAAATTCTCCACTTCATCGGGAAAGGGTCGGAACACCTGATTCAATCGGTGCTGGCCGAAACCCTCCCGCCGGCACGCGCTGCCACGGAATTCGACGCCGCGCTGGCGTGCTACCAGCAGGCCTACGCAACGATCAACGGTCGCCATACCACCGTCTATCCGCACGTGCGCGAAGGGCTCGCGAGCCTGCGCGAGGGCGGCCTGCCGCTGGCCTGCATCACCAACAAACCCCACCGGTTCGCTGTCGAATTACTCCAATATCATGATTTGGAGGGTTTTTTCGAGCTGATCTACGGCGGCGATAGCTGGCCGCGCAAAAAGCCCGACCCGCTGCCGCTGCTCAAGGCGTGCGAAGCGCTGGGCGTGAGCCCGGCCTCGGCGGTGCTCATCGGCGACTCGGAAAACGACGTCATGGCAGCGCGCGCGGCCGGTTGCCGGGTCCTGACCGTGCCCTACGGATACAACCATGGCAACGCTATACAAGCGGCGGATTCCGATGGTATAGTGGCTTCGCTTTTCGCCGCTGCGCAAGCGATTTTGCCGGCCGCGGATCACACAGCGTCACTATCAACCAACTGACCGATTGCATGTTTCTCAACAAAAAACGGTGTCTGAGCGGTATCGACCGGGGGGCATGGCCCTGGCGCCGCTGGTCTTGCTGAGCTAAAAAGCTCCACAGGGCCGCTGAAGTTCGCCTTCAGCTTCCGTTTTTTGCCTCTGCTTCACCGTCCTCATCATCGGCCCAGTCGGCCGTTTGGACGATCCGCACGTTGCCCGCAGGCCAGCTGGTCGCGGCACGCGGGCCTGAAGCCATAGCGCACGTCGCGCTCTCCCGGACAGAGAAACATGACCGAACTCGAATTCAAATCCCTGGCCGTCCAAGGCTATAACCGCATTCCGCTGATCGCCGAGGCCTTCGCCGACCTCGAAACGCCGCTTTCGCTGTACCTGAAACTGGCGCAAGGTGACCGGCGCGGCGCCTGCACCTTCCTGCTGGAATCGGTGGTGGGCGGCGAACGCTTTGGCCGCTACTCCTTCATCGGGCTGTCGGCCCGCACCCGGCTGCGCAGCTTCGGGCCGCGCATCGAAGTGGTGCGCGACAACGCCGTCATCGAAACCCACGAAGGCGATCCGCTCGAATTCATCACGCAATTCCAGGCGCGCTTCAAGGTCGCGCTGCGCCCCGGCATGCCGCGCTTTTGCGGTGGTCTGGCCGGCTACTTCGGCTACGATGCAGTGCGCTACATCGAGAAAAAGCTCGCGCACAGCACGCCACCCGACGATCTCGGCCTGCCCGACATCCAGCTGCTGCTCACTGAAGAGCTCGCCGTGATCGACAACCTCACCGGCAAGCTCTACCTGATCGTCTACGCCGATCCGTCGCAACCCGAGGCCTACTCGCACGCCCGCCTGCGCCTGCGCGAGCTGCGCCAGCGGCTGCGCGCCCCGGTCGACGCGCCGGTGACTTCGCCGAGCGTGCGCACCCAGACCTATCGCGAGTTCGACAAACCCGATTACCTGGCCGCCGTCGCCAAGGCCAAGGAAGCCATCGCCGCGGGCGAGCTGATGCAGGTCCAGGTCGGCCAGCGCATCACCAAGCCTTACCGCGACGCACCGCTGTCTCTGTATCGGGCGCTGCGCTCGCTGAATCCTTCGCCATACATGTACTTCTACAATTTCGGCGATTTCCAGGTGGTCGGCGCGTCACCCGAAATTCTGGTGCGGCAGGAACAGCGCAACACCCCGGAAGGTCCGGCCGAGATCGTCACCATCCGGCCGCTGGCCGGCACCCGCCCGCGCGGCGCCACGCCAGAGCGCGACGCCGAACTGGCCACCGAACTGCTGAACGACCCGAAGGAAATCGCCGAGCACGTCATGCTGATCGATCTGGCGCGCAACGACGTGGGCCGCATCGCGCAAACCGGATCGGTGGTCGTCACCGACAAGATGGTCATCGAAAAATATTCGCACGTGCAACACATCGTCAGTTCGGTCGAGGGCCGTCTCAAGCCCGGCCTGAACAACATCGACGTCCTGCGCGCGACGTTCCCCGCCGGCACGCTCACCGGCGCGCCCAAGGTGCGCGCGATGGA
>JAGXBI010000282.1 GCA_018971155.1 Burkholderiales bacterium | reverse complement strand
CTGCGCCACCCGGGGCTGTTTGCCTCGGTATCGGCGTTCGCGCCGATCGCCGCGCCCACGCAGTGCCCGTGGGGCGTCAAGGCGTTCACCGGGTACCTCGGGGCGAATCGGCAGCACTGGCAAAGCCACGACGCCAGCGCGCTGAT
Organism: Burkholderiales bacterium; assembly: GCA_018971155.1. Lineage (GTDB taxonomy): Bacteria > Pseudomonadota > Gammaproteobacteria > Burkholderiales > Burkholderiaceae > Pandoraea. The sequence goes on along the minus strand of JAGXBI010000282.1, from coordinate 4,567 downwards.
GGCCGGCATGGAGAAGCCCTATCCCGACGGCATTCTGATCGATCAGGGGCTGGCCGATCGATTCCTGGCCGAGCAACTGCACCCCGAGCAGTTCGAGGCGGCCTGCGCCCGGGCCGGCCAGCCGCTGACGCTGCGGCGCCACCCCGGCTATGACCACGGCTATTACTTCATCTCGACCTTCATGGCCGATCACATAATGCATCACGCCGGCATTTTGTGTCGCGGCTGAGCGAAGCAGCCACCGCCGTGACAAAGACAAAGGGCGATTGCACCAGTTGATGCAATCGCCCTTTTTGTGCGGGTCGCCCTTGGGATTGGCGCGAGTGGCGGGTTAATGCCCCGGCTTGCGACTCAGCGCTTTGTTGCCAATGTCGCGACGGTACTGCATCCCGTCGAAATGGATCTGATTGACCACTTCGTAGGCGGCGCTTTGCGCGCCCCGCACCGAATCGGCCAGGCCGACCACGCACAGCACGCGCCCGCCGCTGGTGCGCAGTTGTCCGTCGTCGCTTTTCTGGGTGCCGGCGTGGAACGTCACGCATTCGTCGGTTTCGGCCGGAATGCCCGTGATCAGGTCGCCCTTGCGTGGATCGTCGGGGTAGCCGTGCGCGGCCAGCACCACGCCCAGCGCCGTGCGGCGATCCCAGTCGAGCGTGACGGTATCGAGCGTGCCGGCAATGGCGTGCTCGACCACCTTGGAGAAGTCGCCCTTCAGGCGCGCCATGATTGGCTGCGTCTCCGGGTCGCCCATGCGGCAGTTGAACTCGAGCGTCCTGGGGTTGCCCTGCGCGTCGATCATCAGGCCCGCGTACAGGAAGCCGGTATAGCGAATGCCGTCGCTTTCCATGCCGCGCACGGTCGGCAGAATGATCTCGCGCATGACGCGCGCATGAATTTGCGGCGTGACGATCGGCGCCGGCGAGTAGGCGCCCATGCCGCCGGTGTTGGGGCCGGCGTCGCCGTCGAGCAGGCGCTTGTGATCCTGGCTGGAGGCCAGCGGCAGCACGTTCTTGCCATCGACCATGACGATGAAGCTGGCTTCCTCGCCGTGCAGGAATTCCTCGATCACCACCCGCGCGCCGGCGTCGCCCAATTTGTTGTCGGCCAGCATCATGTCGATCGCGTCGTGCGCCTGCTCGATGGTCATGGCCACCACCACGCCCTTGCCGGCGGCCAGGCCGTCGGCCTTGACCACGATCGGCGCGCCCTTGGCATCGATATACGCGTGAGCGGCCGCGGCGTCGGAGAAGGTTTGATATTCAGCGGTCGGAATGCCATGGCGCTGCATGAAAGCCTTGGCGAAATCCTTGGAACTCTCGAGCTGCGCGGCCTCTTTCGTCGGACCGAAGATTTTCAGGCCGCGCGAGCGGAACAGATTGACGATGCCGGCGGCCAGCGGTGCCTCGGGGCCCACCACCGTCAGGTGGATGTTCTCGCGCACGGCGAACTCGACCAGGACCTTCGGGTCGGTGATGGGAACATTGAGCAGGCGGTCGTCGCTGGCCGTGCCGCCATTACCCGGCGCCACATAGATGCGTTGAATGCGCGGCGACTGCGCGAGTTTCCAGGCCAGCGCGTGCTCGCGCCCACCGGAGCCGACAACAAGAATCTTCATGAATTTCCCGCGAATCAATGCGGCGCCCGATGACGGGGCGCCGCGGCTTATCGATCGTTGTTTTCGCGCATGACCGACGGCTGGCCGATCCTTCGATCAGGCCTCGTCGATCACGGCATTGGTATATACGTCCTGCACGTCGTCCAGATTTTCCAGCGCATCGAGCAGCTTCTGCATCTTGACGGCGTCGTCGCCGGTGAACGTGACTTCGCTCTGCGGCTTCATCGTGACTTCGGCTATCTCGGCCTTGAAGCCGGCTGCCTCGAGGGCAGTCTTGACGGCCGAAAAATCGTGCGGCGCGCAAATCACTTCGAAGCTGCCGTCCTCGTTGCTGGTGACGTCTTCGGCCCCGGCCTCGAGCGCGGCTTCCATCAGGGCGTCCTCGGGCGTGCCCGGGGCGAACAGGAACTGGCCGCAGTGCTTGAACATGAAGGCCACCGAGCCCTCCTGGCCAAGGTTGCCGCCGTGCTTGGAGAAGGCGTGCCGCACCTCGGCGACGGTGCGAATGCGATTGTCGGTCATGCAGTCGACGATCACCGCCGCGCCGTTCAGGCCGTAGCCCTCGTAGCGGATTTCTTCGTAGTTGACGCCGTCCAGGCCGCCCACGCCGCGCTGGATGGCACGCTGGATGTTGTCCTTGGGCATGTTGGCATCGGTAGACTTGTCCATCGCCAGGCGCAGGCGCGGGTTGGCGTCCGGGTCGCCGCCGCCGAGCCTGGCCGCGACGGTGATTTCCTTGATCAGACGGGTCCAGATCTTGCCTCGTTTGGCGTCTGTCGCCGCCTTTTTATGCTTGATATTGGCCCATTTCGAATGCCCAGCCATGTCATATTCCCCAAAAATCAGTCGTGCGGACGGCGCCGGGGGCGAGAGCCGCCCTGTCGCGCATCCGTGAAACCGGTATTTTACCGGGGATAACCGTGGCCCGCGCCTTTTTTGCTCGCCGGCGCCAGAATCACCCGGCCTGCCGCCCGCCGTTCGCGGCGCGGGCGCCGGATGTCGCGCCCGGCAGACAACACCTCGGGCAGCTCGGCCGAGCCGTCCGAGACGGCCGTCACGGTTTTGTAATTTAATGATGCGATTAACTTATGAATAAGGGTTTTTGCCCATGTCATTACCCGGCCGACATCCTTACGATCTAGCTCCTGTGGTAGACCGGTCAACCGGAAGGCCGGAAGCGACTAAAAGACATGGTCAAAAAAGTATTTGTTGCGGCAAATCGGCTACTACACTGAGACCGTTGGGCGCGAAAATTTTGGAGACGAAATAGATGTTTCACCAAATAGTTACTCCAGTGGCCAATGCACTGCTGCCATCGTTTTTGGTAGCGGTCATTCCCATTGCAATCGTACTTATCATGCTGGGGGTATTGCGTCGCCCGGCCTGGCAAGCGTCCATGGCGGGCCTGATCGCCGGCTTGATCATCGCGATCGGCGTATGGAAGATGCCGGCGGGCCTGGCGCTCAATTCCGTGGCTTTCGGCGTGGTTTTCGCGCTCCTGCCCGTTATGTGGATCGTGTATGGCGCGCTGGTGCTGTACAACGTGTCCGTCAAGTCGGGGCGCTTTGACGCTTTCCGGCAATGGATGCTCGATCACATGCCGAACGACCGCCGGCTGGTGCTGCTGGTCGTTGCGTTCTCGTTCGGCTGCCTGCTCGAGGGGATCGCCGGCTTCGGCACGCCGGTGGCGATTACCAGCGCGCTGCTGATCGCCCTTGGCTTCCCCGCACTGGAAGCGCTGACCTACACCCTGATCTTCAACACCGCTCCGGTGGCCTTTGGCGCCCTGGGCGTACCGATCACGGTGCTGGGCGCGGTGACCAGCATGCCGCCCGGCCCGCTGGGCGCGATGGTCGGCCGGCAATTGCCGTTGTTCGCTTTCCTGTTGCCGTTCTACGTCATTGGCCTGTACGGCGGGTTCCGCTCGATTCGCAAGCTCTGGCCGGCCCTGACGGTGGCTGGCGGCAGCTTCGCGCTGGCGCAATTCGTCTCGTCGAACTTCATCAGCTATCAACTGACCGACGTGCTGGCTTCGATGACTTCGCTGATCATCACCATCGCCTTTCTCAAGGTCTGGTCGCCCGAGCCCGATCCGAAATACCACATCGATCGCCCCGCACGCCCTGCTGGCGCGGCCAAGATCGGTTACGGCGGCTGGCTGCCATGGGTGGTCATCACGGTCGTCGTGATTTTCTGGGTCTACGCGAAGGTTTTCCTCATCGGCGACACCAAAGTGCTTTGGCCGGGCCTGGATCACCAAGTGTTCATCACGCTGTATAACAAGCCTTACGTCGCCCTGTGGGACTTCCAGCCGCTGGGCACGGGCACTGCGATTCTGCTGGCCGCGATCATCACCGCCGTTCTGGTGAAGCTTCCGGTCAAGGACTTCATGGCCTCGCTTTGGGACGCCTGGGTGCAGATCCGCATTGCCGTGGCGACGGTGTGCATGATCGTCGGCCTGGCTTTCCTGCTCAACTACTCGGGCATCAGCTACACGCTGGGCATGGGTGTCGCATCGGTCGGCGCGTTGTTCCCGCTGGTTTCGGCGTTCCTTGGCTGGGTGGCGGTTTTCCTGTCGGGCAGCGACACCTCGGGCAATGCGCTGTTCGGCAACCTGCAAGTCGTGGCAGCCAAGCAACTGGGCTTCGACCCGGTGCTGATGGCGGCGACCAATTCGTCCGGCGGCGTGATGGGCAAGATGATTTCCCCGCAGAACATTGCGACGGGGGTGTCCACGACCGGGTTGCGCGGCCAGGAAGGCTTGGTATTCGCGCGCACCTTCAAGCACAGCATTTTCCTCACGCTGTTGCTCGGGGTTGTGGTCTACTTGCAGCAACACGTGCTGAGCGGGATGATTCCGCATCTGCACTGATGCGAGCGCTCTGCTGAACGCCTGAGTCAGGCGTTTTACATTGGCGGTTGGCTGCCTGGCAGTCATCCGCCAAAGCCGTT
>JAGXBI010000281.1 GCA_018971155.1 Burkholderiales bacterium | reverse complement strand
GGTTACCTGATCGCCCAGGGCGAAGTGGTGGTGGTCAACGACAAATTCGGCGTGCGGCTGACCGACATCATCACGCCCTCCGAACGCATTCGCAAATTGAATCGATGAAATCCCCGCATTACTCCGCAGCGCGGCGGCGCCCGGCCGCCCTGGCGGCGCATGCCGCCCGGCTCGCCCCGATCGTCCTGGGCGCGCTGTGCGCTGGCGCGGCACTGCCGGCGCACGCCGCGAGCCAGGCCGCCGCTCATGCCGTCGAAGTGCCGAGCCTGGGCGCGGCCGGCTTCATGCAGGCCGGCTTCGGTCTGGTGCTGGTGCTCGCGCTGGTGTTCGGTTGCGCCTGGCTGGCCAAGCGCTTCGGCCTGCAGCGTCCGCTCGCCGGCGGCCCGGTCAAAATCATCGGCGGCGCCTCGGTGGGCCATCGCGAGCGCGTAGTCGTGGTCTCGGTGGCCGGCGACTGGCTGGTGCTCGGCGTCGCGCCGGGCCAGGTGCGCACGCTGCACACCATCGCCGCCGACCGGGTGCCGCCCGACCTGCCCATGCCGGCGCCCAGCGCCGCCGCGGCCAGCGCCATGCAGTTCGCGCAACGCCTGCAACAAAAGCTGCGCAAGGACCGGTGATGGACACGCTGTCGAATCTCGCGCCATCGCGCCGCCGCTGGCTGCCGGCCGCTTGCCTGGCCGTGGTACTGCTGGGCCTGCCGGCCCTGTCGTTCGCGCAGGCCGCGCTGCCCGCCCTGACCGCCACGCCGGCGCCCGGCGGCGGCCAGACTTACTCGCTCAGCGTGCAGACCATGCTGCTGCTGACTTCGCTGACCTTCCTGCCGGCGATCCTGCTGATGATGACCGGCTTCACTCGCATCATCATCGTGCTCTCGCTGCTGCGCCAGGCGCTCGGCACGCAGTCGACGCCGCCCAATCAGGTGCTCATCGGACTGGCGCTGTTCCTGACCTTCTTCGTCATGTCGCCGGTGCTCGACCAGGCCTACAACAACGCCTACAAGCCGTTCGAGGCCAATCAGCTGAGCTTCGAGCAGGCCGTGCAGCGCGGCGCGCAGCCGTTTCGCGCGTTCATGCTCAAGCAGACCCGCGAGGCCGATCTGGCGCTGTTCGCCAAGATCGCCAAGACCCCGCCGATGCAGGGGCCCGAAGACGTGCCGATGCGCATTCTCGTGCCGGCATTCGCCACCAGCGAGCTGAAAACCGCGTTCCAGATCGGCTTCACGATTTTCATCCCGTTCCTGATCATCGATCTGGTGGTCGCCAGCGTGCTGATGTCGATGGGCATGATGATGGTGTCGCCGGCCACGGTCTCGCTGCCGTTCAAGCTGATGCTGTTCGTGCTGGTCAACGGCTGGCAGCTCCTGCTGGGCTCGCTGGCAAAAAGCTTCGTTTTCTGAGGGCCGCTCGTCATGACTCCCGAAACCGTCATGGGCCTGGCCCACCAGGCCATGGTCATCACCCTGCTGCTGGCCGCGCCGCCGCTGCTGGTGGCGCTGGCCGCCGGCCTGCTGGTCAGCCTGTTCCAGGCCGCCACGCAAATCAACGAAATGACGTTGTCGTTCATCCCCAAGCTGCTGGCGGTGTTCGCCACGCTGGTGATCGCCGGTCCGTGGATGCTCAACCTGATGACCGACTATATGCGCCAGATCCTCGATGCCATTCCCGGCATGGTGAGTTAAGCCGCGCCGGTGTGACGTGATCACCTTTAGCGAAGCGCAGCTCAGCGCGGTGGTGGTCGGCTTCCTGTGGCCGTTCGTGCGCATCCTGGGGCTGATGAGCACCGCGCCGCCGTTCAACGAGAGCAATATTCCGACGCTGGTGAAAGTCGGCCTGGCCGCCGTGATCGCCCTGATCGTCGCCCCCACGCTGCCGGCCTTGCCGGCACTCACGCCATTCTCCCTGGCCGGGTTATGGATTCTCGGGCAGCAGGTGCTGATCGGCGTGGCGCTGGGCTTCGTGATGCAGGTGATCTTCGCCGCCGCGCAAACCGCCGCCGATTATGTCGGACTGCAAATGGGCCTGAGTTTCGCGGTGCTCATCAACCCCGGCAGCGACGGCAGCACCGACGTGCTGAGCAAGCTGTTCAACATGATCGCCATCCTGGCGTTCCTGGCGTTCAACGGCCACCTGACCATGCTCGCGGCGCTGGTCGACAGCTTTCAGCTGCTGCCCATCGGCGCGCCGCTGGCCGCCGCCGGCTGGCACCTGCTGGCCGCCAGGGGCGCCGACATTTTCATGATCGGCCTGTTGCTGGCGTTGCCGCTGATCGCCTCGCTGCTGCTGGCGAACCTGGCGCTGGGCATTCTCAACCGCGCCGCGCCGCAATTGAACATCTTCGCGGTCGGCTTTCCGCTGACCCTGCTGACCGGGCTGCTGGTGCTCGAGCTTCTGATGCCGCGCTTCGCGCCGATGTTCCAGCATATGTTCACCACCGGCATCGATCTGATGAATCAGGTCAGCGCGGCGCTCAAGGGGCCGTGAGCCGCGGCGCGCGGCCAGCGGCGGCACGGCGTGCGCCGGCCGGACCTACTGGATCAGGCTGAACAGCGACAGCTGCTGGATCTGCAGAAAGGTTTTCTGCGCGCCCTGCAGCGCCGCCTGCGTCTGTGAAAACTTGGTGACCGCGCTGTTCCAGTCGACATCCATGAGATTCGACAGCTGCGTCTGGTATTGCAGATTGTTGCTGCTGCTTTGCGAGCTGAGCGTGTTGACCTGATCGATGCGCGCGCCCACGCTGGCGCGCACGGTCAGCACATTGTTCAACGCATTGCTGAACTGCTGGTTGTAGGTTGCCAGCGCATTGGTCAGGCTGGCCTGCGCGCCGGGGCCGTCACCGGCATTCTTGAGCGTCTGGATCAGGCCGCTGAGCGCGACAAACACGTTCGTGCTGACCGGCGTGCTGGGCGTCACGTTGAAACTGTCGCCGTTGGCTGGGCTGCCGGAAAAACTCAGCTGCTGGCCGCCGAAGGCGATCGGCTGGCCCGCCGTGTAGGTGCCGGTCACCGGCGTGGCCGCGGTGTTGGTCAAGTCCTGCACCGTGTAAGTGGTGGCCGAGGTGAGCGGATTGACCGCGAACGAAATCTGGAATTTGTCGCCGATGGCCGGGTCGGCCGGGTTGGTCACCGAGAGCGGCCCGTAGGTCGCGCTGCCGGTGTTGGCGCTGTTCGCGGTCACCGCGCTGGAACCGCCGCCCGCGCCGGCGGCCGGCGCGATGGTGAAACTGTCGGCGTTGGCCGGCGTGCCGGAGATGCTCACCTGCTTGCCGCCGAACGAAATCGCCTGGCCCGCGGTGTACACCCCCGTGACGGGGGCATTCGCCGTGTTGGTGAGATCCTGCACGGTGTAATGGGCGGTCGGCGGCGTGGTGGTGTTGTCGACCGTGAACGACAGTTGGAATTTATCGTTGGCGGCCGGATCGGCGGCATTGGTCACCGACACCTGGCTGAAGGTGGCCGTACCGGTGTTGTTCGGGCTGGCGCTGATCACGTCGCCGGCCGCGCCGCCCTGCACGCGCGCGAAGATGTCGCTGCCGATATCGCTGGTGGCCAGTTGCAGATTGGCGCTGACCTGCACCATGCGCTGCCCCTGGTCGCCCACGTAGACCGCGCCGCCGGGCTGGTCGACAAAGGGCGCGGTATTGCCCTGATAGCCGGAGAACAGATATTTGCCATTGCCGTCCTGGCTATTGGCCAGCGACAGCAGTTGACTGTAGCTGGCCTGCAACTGGCTGGCGATAGCATTGCGCCCGCCCGTGCTCAAGGTCGGGTCGCCCGCCGCGACGATCTGCGACATGACGCTCTGGATGGTGTTGGTCACGTTACCCAGGATGCTGTCTTCCTGCGACAGCGCGTTCTTCACGGCGCCGTCGTTGGCGCCGTACTGGGTGTTGATGGCGCTGGCCTGCGACACGCTCACCGCTTCGGCCGCCGCGCTCGGGTCGTCGCTCGGGGTGAGCACGCGCGAGCCGCTGCTCAATTGCTGCTGAATTGTCAGCAGCTGGCTGGTCTGGTCCTGCATCGCCTGCAGGCCCTGCTGGTAGATCATGCTGGTACTGATGCGCATGGTGCTTTGCTCCGCGTCGCGAGGGCTCAGGGATTCAGGTTCAGGATCGTATCGAACAGCGTCGAGGCGATCTGAATCACTTTGCTGTTGGCCTGGTACATCTGCTGGTAGCTCAACAGGTTGGCCGCTTCTTCGTCCATGTTCACCCCCGACACCGAGGACTGCGCGTTGGTGGCCTGCTTGAGCAGGTTGGATTGCGCGGTGCTGGTGGTCTGGTATTGCGCGGTCGTCGAACCGATGTCCGACACCAGTTTCGCGTAGACATCGGTAAAGCTGGCAGTACCGCCGGCCATGGTATTGGCCGTTTGCAGCGCCGACAACAGCTGGCCGTTGCGGCTGTCCGAGACGCCCGATGCATTGGGCGAGATCGTGAAGGTGTCGCCATTGGCGGGCGCGCCGCTCAGATTGACGGTGATGCCGCCGAACGAAAGCTGGGTCGGCGTGCCCGGCGTGTATGGCACGGGGGTGCCGGCTGCATAGGTGGTGGCGGTGCCATTGACGGTGGACGTCACCGCCGCGCCGGCCGGCGCAAAGCTCAGCGTGCTCGGCGGCCCGCTGTTGTAGGTCAGCGTCACGGGCGAGCTCAGCGGCGCGGCGGGATAGCTGGTGTCGACCGAACCGGCATCGATCGCGCCACTGCCGGTGTTGGTGGCGCCCT
>JAGXBI010000280.1 GCA_018971155.1 Burkholderiales bacterium | reverse complement strand
CACATGCGCTCGATGTCCAGCGTGGCGCGCCAGCCCAACTCGCGCGCTGCCGCCGAAGCATCGGCATAGCAGGCGCCGACGTCACCCGCGCGGCGCGCGACAATTTCATAGGGAATCCTGCGCCCGCTGGCCTGCTCGAATGCCGCAATCATCTGCAGCACGCTATAGCCGCGCCCGGTGCCCAGATTGACGGTGAAGCCGCCGGGCCGCCCGAACAGGGTGTCGAGTGCGGCCAGATGCCCGCGCGCCAGATCCACGACATGGATATAGTCGCGCACGCCGGTGCCGTCGACGGTGTCGTAGTCGCCGCCGAATACCCGCAGTATCGGTTGCCTGCCCGCTGCGACCTGGGCCACATAGGGCATCAGGTTGCTCGGCGCGTCGGCCGAGTCCTCGCCGATCAAGCCGCTCTCGTGAGCCCCGACCGGATTGAAGTAACGCAGCATGCCGATACGCCATTGCGGGTCGGCGCCAGCCAGATCGGACAGTATCTGCTCGCCCATCAATTTGGTGCGCCCGTAAGGCGTGCCGGCCTGCAGCGGAAACGACTCGTCGACCGGCACCGAGGCCGGAATGCCGTACACCGCCGCCGACGAACTGAAGACCAGGGTCTTGACGTTGCGGCGGCTCATCGTCTCGACCAGCGTCAGCAGGCTGTCGAGATTGTTGCGGTAGTAGGCCAGCGGCTGACTGAGCGACTCGCCCAGCGATTTGAGCGCGGCAAAATGAATCGCCGCGTCGATCGGGTATGCATCGAAGACTTGCCGCATGACATCGGCCGAACAGGCATCGCCCACGATCAACTCGATCTCGCGGCCAGTGATCCGGCGCACGCGCTCGACCGATTCGGGGTTACTGTTGGCAAGATTGTCCAGCACGATGACGCGATCGCCCCGGGACAGTAACTCGACGCAGGTGTGCGAGCCGATATAGCCGGCGCCACCGGTCACGAGAATGGTGCGTTGGGAGGCGGTATTCATGCGGTTCTCATTTGAAAATTAATGACGGCACCGGGTTGGCGGGCGCTAATTCGCCGATGCGGGGTTGACCGTCTGCAAGTGACCGTCGCCGACATACGGCACGATACCCAGCGCGCGGATGCGCGCCACCGTGCGGTTTGCGCAGCCGGTGTCGGCGGGCGCGCAGTAATCGATCGAAATCACCGGCAAGCCATAGCGCTGCCTGACCATATCGGCCTGGCCGAGCAGCCATTGCCGGTCGTCCTGCGGGACATCGACGTATCGTCTGGCCGCTTCGTTCCAACCTTGGTACAGGGATTCGAAGGCCACCGCGAAAACCGCGTCGTGCACCTCGGGCAACAGCTCGAAGCCGCGATTGAGGATCAGCCTGGCGCTCGGGTAGCGCCGATGGATCGCCTCGATGAGCCTCACCAGGCCGGCGCGGTCACGCTCGCGCTGCGCGGCGGTTTTGGCCACCAGCTGATAGGAATCGAGCGTATCGAGAAAAAAGCCGCGATAGCCCTGCTTCCACAGGGGATCGATCACATGCGCGAGGAAAAACGCGGGCCAGCCGGGTGCGGCCGGATCGACGACGCTTGCGTGCCACTCGCCATTCCGGCCGATCAGCCAGCGCTTGGGAATCTGCGCAAAGTAACTGCGCGACGGATCGACTTCGCCCACGCTGACGTAAGCAAACCATTGCGTCGGCAGCGCCGCGAATGCAGTCGGATCGAATCCGCTGTCGGGCTCGATCACGGCGAGGTCGAACCTGGCCAGTTGGGCCAGCGGCGGTGAATCGCCGTAGTAAAAGGCAATGCTCCAGGGCAACGGCGCGGATGCCGCAACCGCCTTGCCCAGGCAAAGCGATGCCACCAGCCCGGCCAGCAAAGGCCGCCATCCGGCCCGGGCCCTGCGTGTGGAGCGAATGACAAGGGAACGGGTCGCAACCGCCGGCCGGGATTCACGCATCTTTCTGCAGCATGTAGGTGTCGTACTCGAGCGAGGCGAAGCGCCGGTCCAGCATGTCCACCGACAGCAGCATCACCACCAGCAGCGCACCGGCATAGCCATAACCATAGGTGTTCGGCCCGGCCTCCAGGGTGATCCAGGTAAACAGGCCGCTGAGCACCACGAAAGTGGCGGTCAGCCCCAGCACCACGCGACGCCGGTCGAGGTAGAAGAAGATGTTGAGCGCGCCCAGGAACAGCACTTGCAGGCTCGCCGAGATGACATCGATGTGCAGCAGGGGCAGATACAGCGTCGAGATGCCAAGCAGGCGAAGCAGTTTGTCGCCGAACGCGAAGATCAGCAGCGTGACCAACGCCTGGATTTTGAGGATTTCATACAGGCCGGTGCGCACGCTGCGCACCATCATGTCGCGCATGTCCTGGATGTACTTCAGCGTGCCGCCGCTGCGGATGGCATCGTAATACGCGTCGTAGTACTCGACGAAATCGGTCTCGATGCGCAGCAGGAACACGGCCATGCCGGGAATCACGCAAAGATACGAGATGAACACGGGCAGGTCGTAAATCAGCGAAGCGCGCAACGGGCCGATCACCACGTGCCCGGTCGCCGGAGAAAACCAGAACATGAACTTGTCGAGCCACACGCCCAGATTGAACAGCACGCCGACGAACATCAGGCTCGGATAGGCAAAGCGCCGGTCGAAGACTTCCCACGCGATGTAGTCATCGGAGCGGTAATTGCGATGGATCAGGCTGGTCAGGCCGATCAGCAGGATCAGGTGGCCAATCACAAAACCGCCCATCAAGCCGTCCAGGCCATAGCGGTTGAGCGCAACGGCAAAAATCACCGTGGTCAGGTATCCGACGAAAAAAATCGCCAGAACAGCCCGATATTGCTTGACGCTGGTGAGGAAAATCACGCCGATCCAGATATTGCTGATGATCACGAATCCGGCCAGCATCAGCAGGCGGTAAAGGGTCCCTTCGTGCCGAAATGCCGTCATGGCGAGGACCAGGCCCGACAACCCGGTGATCACGGTCGTGACGAGCGCCACCGCGTTGTAGTTCGGCAGTACGCGATCGGGGCGCCGCTCGAACAGGCGATCGGATATGAAACGCGTGAACGACAATTGCAATGCGCCGGTGACGATCAGGCTGACGGCCATCAGGTAGGTCACGGAAATCTGGAACTGCACGATTCGCACCGGCGGCTCGACCGTCGACAGGCTGAGCAGGCCGATGAGCAGGATGCCCAGAATCGATAGAACCAGCGGCCCGGCGCTGATGATGCCGGCGTAGCCGTAAGCCGTCAGCGTACCGGTCAGGCTATCGCGCTTGAGTATCTTACGCAGCTCGAAACCGATACCGGCCATTATTGCGTCTCCGTGGATTGTTGCCCGGCACTGTCGGCGATCAGCTTGCGATACAGCGACCGGTAGCTGTCTTCCATCAGCGTGTGCGTATAGTAACGCTCGACGCGGGCGATGCCAGCCCGTTGCGCGGCCCGCCACTCGTTTTCGTCACCGAGCAGCGCCAGCACCGCCTGGGCAAATTTCTCCGGATCGGCGATCTGCACCACCTTGCCGGCCGCGCCCAGCGCCCGGTCGTCGCCCTCGAGCCCCTCGACCAGTTGCCGGCAGGAGCCGACGTCGGTGGTCACGACCGGCACGCCGGCGGCAAAGGCCTCGAGCACGACCAGCGGCAAAGCCTCGCTGATCGAGCTCAAGGCCACCAGGCCAACATCCGGCAACAGTTCGCGAATCTGCCGAAAGCCCATCATTTTCATGCTTTCCTGCATGCCGAGGCTGTCTATCAGGTCGCGGCACTCCTGCGCATAATCGGGATCCTCGGTTTCGGGGCCGATGATCCAGCCCTGCGCCGCCGGCAACTGGCGCCCGACGATGAACATCGCACGAATGAATGTCTTGATGTCCTTGATCGGCACGACCCGGCCGATCAGCGCCACCACCGGGGGCACCTTGGCCGGGCGCTGCGCGCGCAGCGGCGCAAACTGCGCCACGGCAATGCCGTTCGGAATACTGCAGGTCTTGGCCGGCGGGGCGCCGTCCTCCAGCTGGCGCAGGCGATTGCCTTCGTAGAGCGCGACGATATCGCTGGCCGCCTCGTAGGCAATGCGTCCGATCGCCTCGAAAAAGCGCACCCACAGTTCCTGGAAGTAGCCGACTTGCGAGACGTCGCGCTCGAAAATGCCCCGGTTGTCGTGAATCCACTGACTTTGCAACAGGTCGATCTTGCGCTCTTTCGTATAAATGCCGTGCTCCGAGACCAGCAACGGGCGGCCATGGCGGAAATGCAGCAGCGCGCCGAGAAAACCGGCGTAACCGGTCGACACCGTGTGATAGATCTTGGCCTGCGGCAAGGTCTCGGCGATCCGGGCCAGTTGCCACAACGGCTTATGCATGATGCGCACCGTCCAGAAATAGTCGGTAAACGACGGGTCGGTGCAAAAGCGGTTGTAGCGGTCGGTGATGACATCCCACGAGCGCTGGCTGTGCAGGAATTCCTGTTCGCTGATCGGCCCGCCCTCCTCGAGCATGGGCATCAGCTCGCGCATCAGTTTGCCGATCGGGCCGGCATGCTTGTGCTGTTTGAGTTCATCGTGCATGCGCGCGACATGCTCGAACGCCTGACGGTCGCCCCGGCTGCTGATCACCGGCTTGTCCGTCTCGAAATCGTACAGATAGTGTTCCTCGAAATGCACCACGTTGTCGGGCAACGCATAGTGCGCGCCGCCGTAATCATCTTTCCGGCTGCCGATGAAGGCGATCGCGAAAGTGAATTCC
>JAGXBI010000279.1 GCA_018971155.1 Burkholderiales bacterium | reverse complement strand
CTACTCCACCAGTCTTTATAGCCAGTTGGAGGCGGAAACCGGGCTCGGTACCGGCTGGAAGCAATGCGGCTCGCTGAGCGTGGCGCGCACCGCCGAGCGAATGACGCAGCTCAAGCGCACGGCGGCCGGCGCGCGCGCCTATGGTGTGCAGTGCGAAGTCATCTCGCCCAAAGAAGCCGGCGAGTTGTGGCCGGTGATGCGCACCGACGACCTGCTCGGAGCCGTGTGGCTGCCCGGCGACGGCAAGGCGAACCCGACCGATTTGACTCAGGCGCTGGCGCGAGGCGCCCGCGCCGCAGGCGCGACGATTGTCGAACACGTCCGCGTCACGGCAGTGCACGCCGAGGAAAAAGCCGGCAGGCGCACGGCCACCGGCGTGACGTGGCGCAGCAAGGCGGGCCAGACAGGGCGGCTCGATGCCGAGATTGTGGTGAATTGCGCCGGACAATGGGCCAAGGCGGTCGGTCGCCTGTGCGGCGTCACCGTGCCGCTGCATTCGGCCGAGCATTACTACATCGTGACGGAGCGTATCGCGGGGGTGCACCCCGACTTGCCGGTCATGCGCGACCCCGACGGCTACATTTATTTCAAGGAAGAGGTCGGCGGGCTCGTGATGGGGGGGTTCGAGCCGAACGCCAAGCCCTGGGGCATGAACGGTATTCCCGACGAGTTCGAATTCCAGCTGCTGCCCGATGATTGGGACCAGTTCGAAATCCTGATGGAAAACGCGCTGGCGCGGGTGCCGGCCCTCGAGCACGCCCAGATCCGGCAGTTCTACAACGGTCCGGAATCGTTCACACCCGACAACAATTTCATGCTGGGCGAAGCGCCCGAGCTGCGCAACTTCTTCGTCGGCGCGGGCTTCAACTCGATGGGAATCGCCTCGGCAGGCGGCGCCGGCATGGCGCTGGCCGAGTGGATCGTCGCGGGCGAGCCGACCATGGACCTTTGGCCGGTCGACATTCGCCGCTTCGCCCGTTTCAATGGCAACGATGCCTGGCTGCACGATCGCGTCAAGGAAACCCTCGGCCTGCATTACGCCATGCCATGGCCCAACCGCGAACTCGATACCGCGCGGCCATTTCGCCGCTCGCCGCTGTACCACCTGCTGCGTGATGCCGGCGCCTGTTTCGGCAGCAAAATGGGCTGGGAGCGTCCAAATTTCTTCGCTCCCAGTGCGGCGCAGGCGGTCATCGAATATTCGTTCGGACAACAAAATTGGCACCCCTGGAGCGCCGCCGAACACCGGGCGTGCCGTGAAGGCGTGGCGCTGTTCGACATGACCTCCTTCTCGAAATTTCTCATCAAGGGACGAGATTCCGAAAGCGTGCTGCAGTCCTTGTGCACCAACGATGTCGCGGTGGCGCCGGACCGCACCGTCTACACCGGCATGCTGAACGAGCGCGGCACCTACGAGTCCGACTTCACCCTCACGCGCCTGGCGCACGACCAGTACCTGATGGTCACCGGCTCGGCCCAGGCCACGCGCGATCTCGACATGATCGAGCGGCGCATTCCGCTCGACAGGCATTGCACGGTGGTCGACGTCACCGGGCAGTTGGCGGTGCTGGCGGTGATGGGGCCACACGCGCGTGCGTTGCTGCAAAGCGTATCCAAGGCCGACTGGAGCAACCAGGCATTTCCTTTCGGGGCGAGCCGGGAAGTCGACATCGGCTATGCCACCGTGCGCGCGACGCGTCTGACCTATGTCGGCGAGCTGGGCTGGGAGCTGTATGTGCCGGTCGAATTCGCAGTGGGGGTGTTCGAAGTGCTGCAGGCGGCCGGCAAGCAATGGGGGCTGGTCAACGGCGGCTACTACGCGATCGAGTCGCTGCGCATCGAAAAGGGCTATCGCGCCTGGGGCCGGGAACTCACGCCCGACACCAATCCGTTCGAGGCCGGGCTCGGCTTCGCCTGCAAGCTCGACAAGGCCATCCCGTTCGTCGGGCGCGAGGCGCTGCTCGAGATCCGGGCGCGCGGCGTGCAGCGCCGCCTGGTGACGGTCACGCTCGACGGCGCGCCCGACAGGATGCTGTGGGGCGGCGAGGCCATCTTGCGCGACGGCGTCCCGGTCGGCTTCCTCAGCTCCGCCGCATTCGGCCATACGCTGGGTTGCCCGGTGGGGCTCGGCTACGTCGGCCGTGCCGAGGGTATTTGCGATGCCGCCTACCTCGCCGCAGGCCGCTATCAGGTCGATCTGGCCGGCGAGTTGTTCGAGGCTCGCGTACATCTGAAGGCACCCTACGATCCGCAGGGCCAACGCGTGAGAATCTGAGGCCGGCCGGCGACCAACGGTAAAATGGCGCTTTGCCCGGATTGAGCGCCGTCAGGCGCCGCGCCCCCCGCCGTATGACGCTCCCCTGTATTGCCGCCGCCCGCCATTTTCATTTCGCTTCACATGTGCCGCTGGTCATCGGTGCGCAACGCTTCGGCTGGATTCGCCGTCGCGACGCCGAGCGTCTGCTGCGCTGGCCCGGGGTATTCGAGTGCAGCTCGCTCGCGGTGCGGATTCATCCGCGCTTCGATCACTGCGCCGCGCGCACCGAGGCGCTCGCTCCGGTCGTGCAGACGCTGGCGGCCGAAGGCGTGATCACCGGCTGGCGCGATGAGCAGTATGCGGTGCGCAATGCGTTTGCCGACGCGCCGATGGCCTGGATCGAACGCGCCGCGGCCCGGTTCTTCGGGACCAACACCTACGCGGTGCATGTGAATGCGTATGTGCCGGGCCGCCACGCCGGGGTCGCGCCGCAACTGTGGATCGCCCGGCGCAGCGTGCTCAAGGCTACCGATCCGGGCCAACTGGACAACGCCGTGGGCGGCGGTATCGGCAATGGCTATGGCGTGCTCGAGACGCTTGCCAAGGAGTGTTGGGAAGAGGCCGGGTTGCCGCCATGGATGTCGCGTCAGGCGCGCTACGGCAATACCTTGCATGTGCTGGCGGAAATCCCCGAGGGCGTGCAGGCCGAACAGATTTTTATCTACGATCTGGCGTTGCCGGCCGGTTGCGTGCCGCGCAACCAGGACGGCGAGGCCAGCGGGCATTGGCTGGCGCCGGTCGCGCAAGTCATGCGGGCTATCGAGCGCGGCCACATGACAGTCGATGCGAGCCTCGTATCGCTCGATTTTCTGTGGCGCGCCGGCTGCATCACATCTGCGGATTGCGAGGGGCTGGCGGCCCTGCGCGAACCTGCCAACGAATAGCGACGCTGGATTACCCGCGCGTGCGCGAGCGGGTGCGGACCCAGCCAACCAAGGAGCAGTGATGACCCCCGTCGAAAACAGCTACATCCTCAAACTTGCCTGCCCCGATCGACCCGGCATCGTGCATGCCGTGTCCGGCTTCCTGGCCGCCCGGGGCGGCAATATCCTCGACTCGGCGCAATACAACGATCGCTTCACCGGCGGCTTCTTCATGCGCACCCACTTCCAGCAATTGACGGGTAACGGCGACCTGGCCGCGCTGCGGGACGACTTCGACGCCCTGGCCGGGGAGTTCGAGATGGCCTGGGAACTGGTCGACGCCGGCGCCAAGCCCCGGGTCATGCTGATGGTGTCGAAGTATGGCCATTGCCTGAACGATCTGCTGTTCCGCTACAAAACCGGGCAACTGCGCATCGAGATACCGGCGATCGTCTCCAACCACAGGGACTTCTATCAGCTCGCAGCCAGTTACGACATTCCCTTTCACTACATGCCGCTGATAAACGCGACACCGCAAGCCAAGGCCGCTCAGGAAGCCAAGGTGTGGGAGCTGGTGCGGGAAAACGACGTCGATCTGGTCGTGCTGGCGCGCTATATGCAGGTGCTCTCGCCGGACCTGTGCCAGAAGCTCTCGGGCCGCGCGATCAATATCCATCACTCGTTCCTGCCGAGCTTCAAGGGCGCCAAGCCGTATGCGCAGGCATTCGAGCGCGGGGTCAAGCTGATCGGCGCGACCGCGCATTACGTCACCACCGATCTCGACGAAGGCCCGATCATCGAGCAGGAAGTCGAGCGGGTCGATCACACCATGGATCCCGATCAGCTCACCGCGATCGGGCGCGACGTCGAATGCGTGGCGCTCGCCCGCGCGGTGCGCTGGCATGTCGAGCACCGCATCCTGCTGAACGGGCACAAGACGGTGGTCTTCAGATAATCCGACCGGTCGGCCGCGGCGGGGTGCGCTAGCCGACGTTTTCCTGCGGCGCGATGTGCCGCACGCCCATGGTCTGGAGCGTGCGGGCGATGGCATCGACCGCGTTGTGTATTTCATGCTCGTCGATTGCGCCGATGCAGCCGACCCGGAACGTCTCCACGGTGGTCAATTTGCCGGGGTACAGGATATAACCCTTGTCCCGCACCGCTTCATAGAATGTCCTGAAGTCGTAATGCGAATCGGCCGGCGCATGAAACGTGACGATCACCGGCGCCTGCACTTCGGGTTTCAGGAATGGCTTGAAACCGAGCGCCGCCATGCCGGCGATCAGTGTCTCGCAGTTGCGGCGATAGCGCGCGCCTCGTGCCGCCTGGCCGCCCTGGGCAAGATACTGATCGAGGGCTGCGCGCAACGCGGCAACGACGTGAGTGGGCGGAGTGAAGCGCCACTGCGTGGTCTTTTGCATGTAGACATACTGCTCGTGCACATCCATCGCGAGCGAGTGGCTGTTACCCTGCGAGGCCTCCAGCAGGCTCGTGCGCGCGATCACGAAACCCATGCCCGGCACGCCCTCCAGGCACTTGCCGCTGGCCGCGATCAATGCG
>JAGXBI010000278.1 GCA_018971155.1 Burkholderiales bacterium | reverse complement strand
CAGCAGTGCTTCCACACCGCTGATCTGCCCGGTACGCAACGACAGGCGCGGCTGGTAATGCAGCGCCAATTCCCGGTTCGCCAGTGCATGCCATAAATGCGACTCAAGGCTTACTGCCCTCTGTATCGACGCCCCCATCGGCTGCGCGTAGAACTGAAAGTTATTTCTGCCACGCTCCTTGGCGCGATACATCGCGATGTCGGCATGCTTGAGCAGGGTCGAGGCATCGGTGCCGTGCTGCGGATAGGTGCTCACGCCAATACTCACCGTCACCTTCATTTCCGCGCCGTCGATCGTCACCGGCGCAGCGAACACGGCCTGCACTGCCCTGAGCGTATCCAAGAGGCTGGGCGCGCCGGGCTGCTCAGCAAGCACGACGATGAACTCATCGCCGCCCAGGCGGGCCAGCATGCGAGCGTGCCCCAACTCGCCACGTAACCGCTCGGCGCATGACTTGAGCAACGCATCGCCAGCATCGTGACCCAGCGTGTCGTTGATCTGCTTGAACTGGTCGACATCGACGAACATCAGATGAAACGGACGCGGATCACTCCTGGCTTCGGCCAGCACCGCCTGCAGCGTGTCATTGAAAAGCAGCCGGTTCGGCAGCCCCGTCAGAACATCGTGCGTCGCGACATAGCGCAAGTTCTGCTCGGCCCGCCGCCGTCGCATGAACTGCTCCATCTGATTGACCAGCGAGCTGGCCATGTTCAGGGCAGCCCGATCGGTACGCAAGCGCCGGTGGGAGTAAAACTCCATTACGCCCAGCAAAGTCGATTCGAGCCGCAGCGGAATCGACAGTATCGTCGCGACCTCCGCCAGCTCAAGCCAGTGGGCATGCGGCAACTTCGCGAGATCGGCCCGGCGATTACACCACTGGGGGCCCGGCAGCGGCGCACGAGCGGCATCGTCGGACACCGGTGGAGTCCGGCCCAGCCACTGCGCCCGTTGCGGCATCGTCGTGAAACGACCGTCCGGCATACCCTGAGCCCGCCCGGCGGGGGTCGGCCTGAAGGTTGCCGCGTCCCAGCACATGCCGGCACAGATGGCCTCCAGCACGGGCGTGACGATGTCGTCATCGACGCTGGCCGTGCCCAGTTTGAGTGCAATCGCATGCTCGAGCTGATAACCCTGCTCGGCCTGCTTTCGCTGGGTGATTTCCATCGCCGTGCCGCGCAGCACGAGCGGGTCACTGGCCGTCGGCGGACGGCCGATCAGGGACAACCACCCCACCCTGCCGGTCGCCACCCGATAGCGGCACGCCAACTCGAACCCCTGACGGTCATGCAGCGCCGCATCGATACGCGCGCGCAGCAATGTGCGATGCTCCGGGGCAATCGCGCCCAGTAGATCGTCGAGCGTGCCCATGCCGGCACCCGCTCGAGACTTCCTCCCCAATAACCGGCCCATCTCGTCGGAGTACTGAAAAGATCCATCGCTGACATCGTAGCGCCAGCTGCCCAGGTGCGCGACGCGCTGCGCCTCGGCCAGCGCCAGTTCGCTCCTGCGCAGGTTGTGTGTCATTTGTCCGGCAAGCGCCACGGCACGCTCGCGCGAATGACTCAGCACATACGTCAGGACCGCCAGCAGCACGCTGATCAACATGCCGCCGCCAAGCACCGCAGCCGGTATATAGCGATCCGATCCCTCCAGGGCGCGCGCCTGGGCCGAGAACTCGACAACCCACAGACGTCCGCCGAAGGTCATCGGCATGCGCTGCCGGAGCCAATGTCCGTCGGTCGCAAGGCGTGCGCCGGCCGGCAGCAGGCTCCAGCTGTCGAACAACAGCCGTTCGACGCCGCGTGGCCGATCTCCGTCCCGATAAGGGCCCGCATCGTAAATTCTGAAATGCAATTTGCGCAACTGCATATCGTCCAATATGCCGCGCATCAGATCCTTTACACGTACCACGGCGCTAACCGAGCCCACGTAGGCCAGGCGCCGCTGGGCCACCGTATCGACCGGCATTGCCTGGCGATAGACCGGCAGGCTCAACGCGATGCCGGCTTCGCCGGGCGTGCTCGACAACCCGCTGCAAAACAGCTCGCCGCTGTCACGCGCCCGTTCGAGCGCGAGCAGGCGCGTCGGATCCGCGCCGATGTCGGCGCCCAGCGACGCCAGGTGCGCGCTCATCGGGGCGATGTCGGTAATGACGTAATAGGCCGGCCGCACTCCCGGCGGCCTCACCGAAAACGGTATGCGCGCCCCGCGCAGGACGGGGTCGCCGCGCTGGCTTGCCACGAAGGCGCTCAGTTGGGCTGGCCGGATGTAACGCGCGAAACTGGCGAACTGGAAGCCGGGATAGCGCGCCGGCAGATTCAAGCCGTCATAGAACGATTGAAACGCCTGGCGCGAAACGGATCCATTGGCCCCGACGAAAGCCTGCAACGAGACCAGCACGTCAGTGTACGAATGCATTCTCGTGGCGACCAGGGCCCGGACATTTCCGGCGTGGTCGGCGAATTTGAACATCATGGCCCGCTCGACCAGACGGTCGCTGAGCAAATACGTGGCGGCCGACGCCGCCAGGGCGCACGCCAGCACGATCCAGACAGGCAATAATGAAAGCAGGCGGACCCGTACCCGCATACTCTTCCCCCGGAGAGCCATCACTGGTGGGGCCAGAAGGCACCGGGCCGACAGACCGGTCTGTCGCCACGGGCGTGCCCACATCTGCTCGCGCGTTTGGGCGCTTCTCCCACATCGCGTAGCCGAGACGCTTTATGTCACGTTCTTTACACCTTTTTCATTAGGCATCCCGCGCTACCAGTTCTTCTACTATAGGATCTCGAAGCAAAGTCAAAATCAGGGTATTTGCCGATAGTGCCGCGGGCCCGCCATGAAAAACGCGCGGCCGGGTTGCCCCAGCCGCGCGCTTCGTTTCTTCTCGCTTGTCTGCCTCACACCTACCTGACTACCCTACCGCAACCGACACGCCCTTCTTCGTTCGCCCTGGATCGCCCGTGGCACGCTTCCTACCACGCGGCGGCGTACTCGGACGACGTCGCACTCGCGCCGCGCGCATCGGCGCCCGGCGCAGCAACGCCCGCAACCGCGCTGACCTCGGCCACGCGCAGCAGGTTGGTCGTGCCGCCCTGTCCGAACGGCATGCCGGCCACGATGGCGATCTGGTCGCCCTCGGTCGCGAAACCCTCGGTCAGGCAAACCCGGCACGCGGCCTCGACCATCTCATCGACGCTTTGCACGTCCGGGCCGACCGTCGAGTGCACGCCCCAGGTCAGCGACTGGCGGCGCGCGACTTCCAGATTGGGAGTCACGCTGACGATCGGCGTGCTGGGCCGCTCGCGCGCCGCGCGCAGTGCGGTGGCCCCCGAGGAGGTATATGTCACGCTGGCGACCGCGCCGATAATCGACGAGACTTCGCGCAGTGCCGCGCAAATGGCATCCTGACGGGTCGACAGCGGGTTTTCGTGTTGCGCGTCGAGCATATTGCGGTACAGCGGGTCGCGCTCCACTTCGGCAATGATGCGATTCATCATCGACACCGCCTCGACCGGATACTTGCCGTTGGCCGATTCGGCCGAGAGCATCACCGCGTCCGCGCCGTCGTAGATCGCCGTGGCAACGTCGGAGGCCTCGGCGCGCGTCGGCACCGGCGATTCGATCATCGATTCGAGCATTTGCGTGGCCACCACCACCGGTTTGCCATACTGACGGCACACGCGCAGGATCCGCTTCTGCGCGCCGGGCACGCGCTCGGGCGGCAGTTCCACCCCAAGATCGCCGCGCGCGACCATCACCGCGTCGCTGGCCTGCACGATGGCGGGCAACTCCTTCATCGCCAGCGGCTTTTCGATCTTGGTCAGCAAGCCCGCGCGCGTGCCGACCAAGGCGCGAGCCTCCAGCACGTCGGCCTCACGCTGCACGAACGACAGGCCGATCCAGTCGACCCCGAGCGACAGCGCGAAGTCCAGATCGACCCGATCCTTGGCGGTGAGCGCGGCAATCGGCACCACCGCATCGGGCACGTTGACGCCCTTGCGATCCGACAGCGTGCCGTTATTCATGACCTTCGTGACGATGTGCTCGGCGCTGACAGATTCGATCAGCAACTGCACCTTGCCGTCATCGATCAACAGCGACTGCCCGGGCGCGGCGACGCCGAACAGTTCGGGATGCGGCAAATACACGCGGCCGGCGTCCCCCGGCGTGGCGTCGGCGTCGAGCACGAAGCGCTCTCCGGTCTTGACCGTCACGCGCCCGGCGGCAAATGTGCCAATACGCAGCTTGGGCCCCTGCATATCGGCCAGAATCGAAATCGGCCGGCCGGTATCGCGCTCGATCTGGCGCACGGCCTCCAGCCGCTGGCGATGATCATCGTGGGTGCCGTGGCTGAAATTCAGACGGAAAACGTCCACGCCGGCATCGAACAAGGCCCGGATCTTCAACAGGTCACCGCTGGCCGGTCCCAGGGTGGCAACGATTTTGGCTTTGCGCTGGCGTCTCACGTTCGTCTCCTCAGTGCTAATGCGGGTCGCTCAATTTGCGACCAGACCTATCGTAGTCATCCGCAAGCGGCTTGGGAAGACAACATCCGATCATTTGATTCGATACTTAAAGTGATCTATTGGCGTCTTATATTTTTTCATTACTGCGAAAATTCGACGCCTTTCCAGCCAAAATTACGTCTTGCAAGCTCACTGAAATTGTTGCGGATTTACAAAACTTGCCAAATATTTGCACTGCTTTGCCACGCTTTGCCTCGGCGTGGCGGGGAAATC
>JAGXBI010000277.1 GCA_018971155.1 Burkholderiales bacterium | reverse complement strand
GGAGACGTGGCCGAGAGGTCGAAGGCACTCCCCTGCTAAGGGAGCATCTGGGCAAAACCTGGATCGAGGGTTCGAATCCCTCCGTCTCCGCCAGTAAAAAAATAAAAACCCCTGATTTCGCGAGAAGTCAGGGGTTTTTATTTGTTGTCGCTCCGACCGGGGGCGACCTCCCTTGATGAGAGATCGCCCCCCGGTCGCTTCGAGCGCAAAAAATGCCATTGCGCGGGCGAACGCCCGCAGGGCAATCACTCCAACGGCGGTGCGGCGACGCGCTCGCCCAGATTCTCGCCTGTGAGCGCTGCTCGCCGCCGGGCACTCGCCAGGATCACCATGCCGACTATTGCCAGCACAACGCCCTGGACCAACGGCTGAAAAACAAATGGCGTGTGCGGGGAAATCGCGGCGGCGCGAAATAACACGACAGTAATCACCAGCGAGGCGAGCGCGGCGGTCATCAGCCAAGGGTCCCGTTTGAGCGGAGCGCTCCAGGGCGTTTGCGCGAAACGGGGATTGAACCGCAGATTGAGCGCGCTGGCCGCCATCAGGAACCAGATCAGAATCACGCTCAACGAGCGCACCACGACGCCGAGCGACCAGCCGACGTATGCCGATTCCAGCAGGAAGAGCGATGCCAGCCCCGCGGACAGCAGCAGTGCGGCCATCGGCACGCGGCGATTGGATGTCTGTACGAATCGGTCGCTGAACATGTGGTCCTGCCCCCAGGCGAAAGCCATGCGCGAGGCGCACATCATCTGGGGTGCCAATGTCTTGCCCACCACCAGCGCCACGACGAAATTCAAGGTCACGCTCAGCGTGCGTGGCGCGACAATGCTGATCAATCCAGGGGCGGTGGCCAGCGACGACTTGCCGGCCTTGATCAAACCGATAATGGCCCACCACGGCGCGACGTGAAAGAGTGCGGCCGACACGGTAGTGAACAACACCACGGCGACGAGCCAGGCCCATATGATGCCGCGCGGCACCGAAACTCTGGCGTTGCGGGATTCCCCTCCCAAGCCCGGTGCGGCGCTGATGCCGCCATAGGCAAAGATGAACAGGCTGCAGACCGAGAAGAATGCACCCAGCCGGAATGGCTCGCTGCTTGCCGGGGCGGTCAGGACGAGATTTTCCCGGGTGCTGACCAGATGTAGGAAAGTCTGCTGCGTCGTCGTGAAGGCAATGCCAACGATCGTCAGCGCGACCAGCAGGATCAGCACGAACAGGGTCATCACGAAACGGCCGTATTGATGAACACCGCTGGCATGGATGCCAAAGATCAGCCAGATGGCCAGCAGTCCAACGACGATATGCCCGGTTGGCGTCATGATTTCCGCCCCGATTGGCCATCCGGCGCTGGCAAACGCCTGGCCGAGAAACGTGCCGAACGCGAAGGCAAGAAAGCCCATCGCGGAAGTCACGCCGATCCACCAGATGAAATTGGCCACGAAGCCGATCGGCAACCCCAGGCTTCGCACGATCCAGACGTAGGCCGATCCGGCGCTGGGCATCGCCTGCGAGAAGCGCGCATAAAGATAGGTCTTGGTGAGTACCAGCAATCCGGTCACAAACATCGCCAGTGGCACAAGATCACGGATTGCGGGATAAACGCTCAAGCTTTGCACTGCGACAAAATTGATGCCGGCCCCATATTCCTGCGTGACGGCCGAGGCCATGATGGCTAACACGCCCAGGGTTTTACTCAGGCGAAAGCCCTGCTCAGTCTGCATATCACCGCTACTCATTGCGTCTCCTCGAATGGTGCTTGTTCGTAGCCAAGCGATGCTGTTTCTCGACGGTAAAATCGGTCTTGCTGGTCTCTCCTTCGGTCAATGTGGCCGCCAGCGGGCGGGCCGTTTCAATAGAGCGGCTTGCCAAGCGGCGGGTCGGGGCGTCGGCGCGCTCGCATGCGCGCGAGGTCGTCGAGCGACGTGCCCGCCGGCTGTGATCGTGCTACCACTGGGGGGCCAAGGCGGCGAACGCGTTGGTATAGCCGAATAGGCCAGCGCTGCCGCCGGTGTGCACAAAAACGATGTTCTGCCCCTGCCGGAAATGCTTTTTCCTGACCAGATCGATCAGGCCTGCCATGCCTTTGCCGGTATAGACCGGATCGAGCAGAATGCCTTCGGTGCGCGCCAGCAGGGTGACCGCTTCGAGCATCCCGTCGGTGGGCACGCCGTATCCCGGCCCGACATAATCGCAATTGGCGACTACCCGTTCGCGAGCCACCGCATCATGCATGCCAAGCAGTGCCGCGGTTTCGAGAGCCTCGCGATAGACGTTTTCCTCCTGGGCGGGGCGGGCTGCGCGCACGCCTATGCCAAGCACCGGAATACCGCTGCGGCAGCCCTCGAAGCCTGCGACCAGACCCGCTTGCGTGCCGGCGCTACCGGTTGCGTGTACGACATGATCAATGCGAATTCCCATGCTGTTGCCTTGCACGAGCAATTCCAATGCGCACTCCACATAGCCGAGCGCGCCGATCGCGTTTGAACCGCCTCCGGGAATGATGTATGGGGTGCCCCCGGCCTGACGCACCTCGTCGGCGACCTCTCGCATGGCGCGATTCATATCGGTCCCGCCGGGATAGACTTTGGTGGGTGCCCCAAGCAGGTGATCGAGTTGCACATTACCCGATTGGAGATACTCGGGGGTGTGGTTATCGGTGCGGCTCTCGAGCAGGATGCGGCACTTCAGGCCAAGCCTGGCCGCGGCCGCCGCGGTCTGCCGCGCATGATTCGACTGGATCGCCCCTTGCGTGAGCACCGTGTCGGCCCCCTTGGCGAGCGCATCGGCCATCAGGAATTCGAGCTTGCGTGTCTTGTTGCCGCCGGTCGCGAGCCCCGTGCAATCGTCGCGCTTGATGAAGATTCGCGGCCCCCCGAGCAATTCGCTCAGACGGTCGAGGGGTTCGAGGGGGGTTGGGAAATGTCCAAGCTTGACACGCGAAAACGTCGATAGATTCAATTTTGTCTCCAAGGATCAGGCATTCGGGATGACCAGGCAAAATGCCTGCCCCGGTCGGCGTGCTTCGCGCGATGATCGCCATATCGGTCGGCCGATGGCGTTCGTTGGAGGTCAAGTATAGTGATGCGAATTCGCAGCGTTATGCGGGTTCAGCAAGTCGTAATGACGAATCGTCATAGGTCATGCCTGGGCTCGTCACGCCTGATGCGACGCGTCGCATCGCGCTATGCGGTGGCCTTCAGGTAAGACCAGAGCTTCTCGAGGGCCGGGCTATGGTTGGTTAAATCTCGATAGGCGCGAACTTCCAGATCCAGGCACCACGCGGGCGTGCCGGATGGCACCAGTTCACCAGCTTCCAATTCCTGCTTGATGGAGCTCGCCGGCACCCATGCCATCCCATGCCCTTGCAGCGCCATGCGCTTGAGCACTTCGGCCATATCGGATTCGTAGCGCAGATATAACTCCGGGGAGGGATTGGCTCGCTTCACGATCAATTTGACCCCTCGGCCGAAATACGACGTTTCGGTGTAGGACAGCAGTGGCACGGGATGATCGGCACGGCCGGGCAGGCGGTGCATCGGCTGCCCCTGCGGCGTGGCGCGGCTGACCGGCAACAGCGCATCGCGGCCCACCGTAACGAAATCGTAGCGCACCGGGTCCAGCATCAGCGCGATGTCAGGATGGTGATACACCAGCACCAATTCGCAGCTGCCGTTGACCAGCATCATGATCGAATCGTGACCGTTGGTTGCCGTCACCCTGGCGCTGAGGTTTATGTGATGATTTGCCAGCGTGGTGAGCCAGCCTGGCAGAAAATTCAGCGCGATCGTATGTCCGGCGGCAATCAGCAGTCCGGCGCCCGGCATGCGCTGTTGCGTACGAATCACGGTTCGGGTGTCGACCAGTTTATGAACCACGTCGCGGGCGGTTTCAAGCAGTAGCTCGCCGGCAGCGGTGATCGATGGCGGGTAGGTGCTGCGGTCCACCAGTGCCGCACCCGCCCATTGTTCCAGCGCGCGGATGCGGCGGCTGAATCCCGATTGCGTGAGATTGCGCAGCTCGGCTGCTCGAGAGAAATTATTGCATTGCGCGAGCGCAATGAAATCCTCCAACCATTTGACTTCCATGTGCGCCCCCATGGGTCCCGGCCGCCGTCGCCCGGTGCCCGGAAATGGAACGTTCGCCGGCACACAACGCCGAGCTGGCGCGATATGGATGAGTTGCCGCACGTTCCGGCGATCAATGCAGACTTCGGAACTGTACTACCGATCGGGCGATCCGGGCGAGCGTCGCCCAACGGCGATGTTGGTGATGGCCGGGAGCCTGGCGTTCGCCGGTTGGCGCCCGGGCATCCGGCGCCAACAGCCCGGGCCGCCTGCTCGCCTGTCGGGACCGCGCATGCCCTGGGCGATGCGGCCTATGCCAATCACCTTATCGTCTGCGTCGACGGCGGTTGTCTCTGTGCCGGTGAGCCTGAAACCGCGGGGCTGTGACGGCGTATCGATTCGGGCGAGGCGAACCTCGCCGGGAATGGCGTTCGCCACGGGCAGCGCCCGAAGGCGCTCCCCATGACGATGGCCGTCACTACGCGTTCGCCGGCTCGCCGCGCCGGGTCATCAACTCGATCAGCACCGGCATGACCACCAGCACCAGGGGCAGTTGCACCAGGGCGCCGGCGATGATGGCGATGGCCAGGGGCTGCAGCATCTGGTCGCCCGAGCCGCTGATGGCCGCGCCCAGCGGCACCAGCGCCAGGATCATCGCCAGGGTGCTCATCACGATCGGGCGCAGCCGGTTGAGCGC
>JAGXBI010000276.1 GCA_018971155.1 Burkholderiales bacterium | reverse complement strand
AAGAGCTACCGCGGCATGGGCTCGATCGGTGCCATGCAGCAAGGCAGTGCTGACCGCTACTTCCAGGAATCGAGCACCGGAAACCCCAACGCCGACAAACTGGTGCCCGAAGGCATCGAAGGCCGCGTCGCCTACAAGGGCAGCGTACTGGCCATCATCCATCAACTCAATGGCGGCGTACGCTCCTCGATGGGCTATTGCGGCTGCGCGACCATCGACGACCTGCACCGCAACGCGCAGTTCGTCCAGATCACCGCCGCCGGAATGCGCGAATCGCACGTGCACGACGTGCAGATCATGAAGGAAGCGCCCAACTACCACGTGGAGTAACGCCTCATGAAAGCAGTGCTGCGTACGGTCCTGTTCCTCGATGCGGTGTTGAATCTCGCGCTCGGCGTGCTGTTCCTCGCTTCGCCGTGGCAGCAGCTTTACGTATCGCTGCAGATTCCACC
This sequence comes from Burkholderiales bacterium, assembly GCA_018971155.1. GTDB lineage: Bacteria > Pseudomonadota > Gammaproteobacteria > Burkholderiales > Burkholderiaceae > Pandoraea. The sequence continues at coordinate 4,334 of JAGXBI010000276.1, read as the reverse complement.
GGCCGATCCCGCGCTGTACGGCCAGCTGCTGGGCGTGCTGCTCGTCGGCGTGGCATGGCTGCAGTGGCATGCGACGATCAACGGCCAGCTGACCATTGTGGTGGCCCGTGTCTCGGGCCATGTCAACTGGATCAGCGGCGCACTGATCCTTGCCTGGGTGCTCGCGCTGGGCCTGCATCCCAAGGGTGCCGGCATGGTGTTCCTGCCGGCACTCGCGGTCGTGCTGATCGCTTTTGCATTATTCCTGATCAAGCTCTCGCACAACGTGCACACGCGGGAAAAAGCACAAAACGTCAAAAGCGACAAAACCGCGGGATCTGCCGGCGCGCTCGGCAACCAGCGCACCGAGCCGTATGCCGGCACAATGCCGCCGGCGGCAGCCCCGGGCATGTCGACTACCGAATCCAAACCCTCCGCCTCCCAAGATGCACGACAAAATCCTTATTCTTGACTTCGGCTCGCAAGTCACTCAACTGATCGCCCGGCGAGTTCGCGAGGCGCACGTCTACTGCGAAATTCATCCGAACGACGTCTCCGACGAGTTCATCCGCGATTTCGCACCAAAGGCCATCATTCTCTCCGGCAGCCACGCCAGCACCTACGAAGCCCAGGATTTGCGCGCGCCGCAGGCGGTTTGGGATCTCGGCGTGCCGGTGCTCGGCATCTGCTACGGCATGTTTGCCATGACCGTGCAACTCGGCGGTCAGGTCGAGGCCAGCAGCCACCGCGAGTTCGGTTATGCCGAAGTCCGGGCGCACGGACACACGGCGTTGTTCGACGGCATCGAAGACTTCCGCACGGCCGAAGGCCATGGCATGCTCAAGGTGTGGATGAGCCACGGCGATAAAGTCACCCAATTGCCGCCGGGCTTCAAGCTGATGGCCTCGACGCCCAGTTGCCCGATCGCGGGTATCGCCGACGAAGCCCGCAAGTATTACGCCGTGCAGTTCCACCCCGAGGTCACGCACACCATCAAGGGCCGGCAGATTCTGGAGCGCTTCGTGCTCGACATCGCCGGGGCCAAGCCGGACTGGATCATGCGCGACCATATCGAAGAAGCGGTGCGAACCATTCGCGAGCAGGTCGGCGACGAGGAGGTCATTCTCGGGCTGTCCGGCGGCGTCGATTCGAGCGTCGCCGCGGCGCTGATCCACCGTGCGATTGGCGACCAACTCACGTGCGTGTTTGTCGACCACGGCCTGCTGCGCCTGAACGAAGGCAAGATGGTCATGGAAATGTTCGCCGGGCGCCTGCACGCCAAGGTGATCCACGTCGATGCCTCGGAGCAGTTCCTGGGGCACCTGGCCGGCGTCACCGATCCGGAACAGAAGCGCAAGATCATCGGTCGCGAATTCGTCGAAATTTTCCAGGCCGAAGCGAAAAAACTCAGCAAGGCCAAATGGCTCGCGCAGGGCACCATCTACCCCGACGTCATCGAATCGGGCGGCGCCAAGACCAAAAAGGCCACCACCATCAAGAGTCACCACAACGTTGGCGGCCTGCCGGAAACGCTCGGGCTGAAACTGCTCGAGCCGCTGCGCGACCTGTTCAAGGACGAAGTGCGCGAACTCGGCGTCGCGCTCGGCCTGCCGCCCGACATGGTCTACCGGCATCCGTTCCCCGGCCCGGGCCTGGGCGTGCGTATTCTCGGCGAAGTCAAGCGCGAATACGCCGACCTGCTGCGCCGCGCCGACGCGATTTTCATCGAGGAATTGCGCGGCACGATCGAGGAAAACAGCCAGAAAAGCTGGTATGACCTCACCAGCCAGGCATTCGCGGTATTCCTGCCGGTCAAGAGCGTCGGCGTCATGGGCGACGGCCGCACCTACGAATACGTCGTCGCGCTGCGCGCCGTGCAAACCCAGGACTTCATGACCGCGCACTGGGCCCATCTGCCGCATGAGCTGCTCGGCAAAGTGTCGAACCGCATCATCAACGAAGTGCGCGGCATCAATCGTGTCGTGTACGACATCTCGGGCAAGCCGCCGGCGACAATCGAGTGGGAGTGATTTTAAGCTCTTCGAGAACCGTCGACAGCAATCGAAATATCGCCGCGACGTATTGAGATATCAAAAGAATACGTTGCGGCGGCTATCGGTTGCCATCGCCGGCCAGCAAGGCAAGCACCGCCGGACGATGGCTTTGCATTTGCCGCAATGGCAGGTCGCCGAGTCTCGCGCTTGCGGCGCCCGGCTCCGAATGCAGCGTCGAACTCTCAGCGCAATCAGAATTGCGCCGCCAGCCGAAAACCGAACGTCATGCGAGCCGTGGGAAAGTGGGGCGGCTTATAAACCGGTCTGCCGGCGAACAAATCGTAGCTGTAGGTCCCAAAGCGTGACGCAACGCCACCCTTGACGCCGACCGCCATGCCGGCAAGTTGTGTGCCGACGAGTGCGACTGGCTTCGGCCCCCAGACCCGCCCGTAGTCGACGCCGATATACGCCGCGTGCGCGGTCGCTTTGATCGGCATCTGTAACTCGTTTCGCAAGTAGAAGCCACGCGCTCCCGCAAGCATCGTCTCCCCATCGAAACCGCGCACCGTGTAGCGGCTGCCGATGGTCAGGTTGTCGATGTAGTGCAGCATGTCGGCTGTGTGCTGGCCGTGCAGCGTCGTCACATATCGCAAAGGCTGTCCGGCGATGGACAGTGGTGCGGACAGATTTGCGTCGAGTATGGCCATCCTGTAGCGGGAGGTTGGGCCGCCAACGGTCGCAAGATTGTCGTCGTGCGCGCCGAACCCGGCGATGCCTTGCCGGTACGCGAGCGAACCGTCGAACTGTGCATTGCCGAGATAGTGGCGATCGGTCAGGCCGACCTCGATGAATGCGGTGTTGCGGCGCTGCTGCGGAATCTCCGTACCTTCGATGAAGCTCTGGCCGAACCGGCGCGACAACCGGAACTGAGCGCCAAGCACGTTGTTTTGGCCGCGCCACAAGACGCGATTCAACTTCAGTTCGACGGTCTTCGAGTTGCCGCTGGCGATGAACGTCTGGTTCACGCCGGCGATCTGCTGGTAATACATGTTTGTGTACGCAGACAACGTGGCGGTCCAATAGCCCCATGGAATTGCGTAGAAGCCGTTCCAGCCGTGCGAGCGCAGACGCTCGCCGAACTCAAGATCGTGGCTAACGCCGACGTTGAACACGCCGTTCAGACCAAACGGATTGTCGATGCCGAGCGACAGGTTACCCTGCCGCTTGCCGGTCGCGCGCGCGCCGGCGTCATCGACCGATGCGACGAGGGTCCAAGGCTTAGTGCGCCTCACGTTAAGCACGACGTCGCTTTGCCCCGGTGCGTCGGCCGGCACGATCTGCATCGACACGTCCTGGCTCGACATGCGTTTCATCTGCTCGAGGCCTTGTTCAAGGTCGCGCACATTCAACAGGTCGCTGTCGCGCATCGGGAAGGCGGTTTTCCAGGTGCCGCGCAGCGCCTCATCGGCGAAGCGCACGTGACGAATCGTGCCGGGGATCAACGCAAGCGCGAGGGTGCCGGCGGACAAATCCTGCTCGGGCAGCAGCACGCGCGTCGTGATGTACCCGCGCGCCAGAATTACCTGCGATAGTCCTTTCACCAGGACGTCGATGCCCTGTTTGCCGACGCACTGGCCGGCGTAGTGACCGAGCCAATCGCGCGCGAACGCGAAGCGATCCAGCGGCAACGCCGACGCGCCTTGCGTTCGCGTGGCCGCCGGCAGCGCAGCAGGCACGTCGAGCGTGAAACGATGGATACGGAAACAGGGCGCTTCGGCCGGCAGCGTTGGATACCCGGCGCCTGGCGTGGTGCTCGAACGCACACCAGGTGCCGCGATCGCTCGTTTGCGCTCGCGCTCTTCTTCTCGCTGCAGGGTTTGCTGATCATTGCCCGGCATACCCAGGCGCGGCGTTTCTTGGGCCGACACGGCCACGGGAATGAGCCATGCGGCCGAAAGCAGGGCGGCCGGAGCGCGGTTTTTCATGGGTGTGGTGGATTGGTTCGATCTCGCGGGTTGTGGCAAACGTGTCGCGAAATCGAAGCCCAACGTACCTTGGCTGACTGAAAATCGAATTCCGGCGACTTGTTTATTTTCCAAGTCGCACGTTTTCGGTCATACAGGATTTGTCCGGGTTACTTATTATTTTTTACTCTTATCGGAAATGAAGTAGATGCATGAAGCATCCGAGATTGTGTGTTCGCGATATTCTGCGATGACGATGCCACGGATTCAGCATGCCATCGAGCTTGCTTGCGATTGCGGAGCCGATCGGGTATCCGAGTGCTGTTCCGACTGTAGCGCATGCCATTGCGCCATTCGGGTTTTGGCCTTGGGCCACCGGGCCGGCCAACGAACCGCC
>JAGXBI010000275.1 GCA_018971155.1 Burkholderiales bacterium | reverse complement strand
GCTCCCCGCCACCGTCCCCAGCCCGAACGAAACCCCATATCTGGCGACCGCCCCAAAAAGCGTGCTTACGCCGTCCCGCAGGAAGGCCGCGCCAGCGGCTCGCCAGCGCTCCGGCCAGGTGATCAGGCCGAGCATATCCGTGCGACTGGTGGGATTGTTGCCGGTCATCGCGAACAGATTCGGCCCGTCCACCGGTCCCGCCGGGTCGGTGTTTAGCCATCTGCTGAGCCAGGGCGCGTAATAGCGGAAGCCGTAATAGCTCAAGCCCGATGCGTCGCGCTCCTTGCCGGCATGGCGAATGGTCTTATAACGGGCCTCGCATTGATGCCGGACCATCCAGCAAGCCGTGCCGCCGAATGGATAGTAGCTCTCGCGGGTCAACTGCGCGGCGCTGGCGTCGAGCTCCTGCGTGGTTGAACCCAGCGCATCCGACAAGGCAAAACGCATCTGGGTGCGCGGCAACGATTGCGGCCTGCCGGAGCGCCAGCGCAAGGCGCGCACCACCTGCGGCCCCGCCTGGGCAACGAGGGTAAGACAGAGTTCCTCGCTTGTGGGTGAACGGCCGCGGCAGCGGATTTCCAGGCCGGGTAAATAACGGGTGGCTTCTCGCCCCGGCAGTGCCTGGCCGTCGCAAAGGGGGGTGCCGGCAACATTGGATTTTCCGGAGCGCATGCCGATGCCGCTGTAGCAGTAGCGTTCGGCGGCGTGCCGCGAGTGACGAGGAAGGGTGCGGAGGTTGTGATTCATCATGTCGGTTCGTTGGATCGGGGGTGAGCGGGCCACGCGCGGAGCAAATGCCATGCGTGGACGGCGCGATGCGGGGCAGCCTCGGCTGGATCGCGCAATGCGCGTTTGCACCGTAGGCCATCCGGTACCCCCGGGCAACTCATGCCACGCCGCAGCGCGTGCAAGCGCTTGGTTTATCGTTACAAATCCCGGATCGACTGCGCGGCAAGTGTCATCGGGCCTGTCGCTCATGACGCCAGGAGAAGTGCGGCGCTCGGCCGCGCGCGCCGCTATACTGGCCGGCATGAGAAAAGTTTCCTGCCCGATGCCGGGCAATCATTGAAAGGGGTGAGGTAATGCAACGTGAAGTCGTGGTCGTCAGCGGAGTACGTACTGCCATTGGAGATTTTGGCGGCAGCCTGAAAGACGTTGCGCCAACCGAACTGGGGGCGCTGGTGGTACGGGAATCGCTGGCGCGCGCCGGCGTCTCGGGCGAAGAGGTGGGGCACGTGGTGTTCGGTCACGTGATCAATACCGAGCCCAAGGACATGTACCTGGCACGCGTGGCCGCGATCGGCGGCGGGGTGACCCAGGACGCGCCGGCCTTGACGCTCAACCGCTTGTGCGGCTCGGGCCTGCAGGCCATTGTTTCTGCCGCGCAGAACATCCTGCTGGGCGACGCCGATATCGCTATCGGTGCAGGGGCCGAAAGCATGAGTCGCGCGCCGTACCTGATGCCCGGCGCACGCTGGGGCACCCGCATGGGCGAGTCGCGTCTGGTCGACATGATGCTCGGCGCGCTGCACGACCCGTTCGAGACGATCCATATGGGCGTGACGGCCGAGAACATTGCCGCCAAATGGCAGATCACCCGCGCCGACCAGGACGCGCTGGCGGTGCAGTCCCATCAACGGGCCGCGCACGCCATCGCCAATGGGTACTTCAAGGATCAGATCGTGCCGGTGATGCTCAAGACCAGGAAGGGAGAGGTCGCTTTCGTCACCGACGAGCATGTGCGTGCCGAGGCGACGCTCGACGATATGGCTAAACTGCGCCCGGTATTCCAGAAAGACGGCACGGTCACGGCCGGCAACGCATCGGGCCTGAACGATGCGGCGGCCGCGGTGGTGCTGATGGAGCGTCGCACCGCCGAGCGGCGTGGCGTCAAGCCGCTGGCGCGTCTGGTGAGTTACGCCCACGCTGGCGTCGATCCGCGCTATATGGGCATCGGCCCGGTGCCGGCCACACGCCGCGCGCTCGAGCGCGCCGGTCTCACCGTGCAGGATCTCGACGTCATCGAAGCGAACGAGGCATTCGCCGCGCAGGCTTGCGCCGTCACGCGCGATCTCGGACTCGATCCGGCCAAGGTGAACCCCAATGGCTCCGGGATTTCGCTGGGGCACCCGATCGGCGCGACCGGCGCGCTGATCACCGTCAAGGCACTGCACGAGTTGCAGCGGGTGGGCGGGCGCTATGCGCTGGTGACCATGTGCATCGGCGGCGGGCAGGGCATTGCAGCGATCTTCGAGCGGATCTAGATGGATCGATCACGGGCCGCGCCGCCAGACGGGGCAACCGCTTTGGTCGTGTGGCCCAACTAGGGGTTTGCCCCAATGCGCCGGGTCTCCCCGCAAGATCCAGGCTATGCTGTAATCATCTTTCACCTTGCGTTCGGCAAGAATCCCGCAGGACTGGCGGCAAGACCGTTGCATCGACCCGCCAGTCCGACGAAAATCACGGTCCAGCTTGACTCTGTGGCGAGATCAACGACTCGACAGCATATCGATCGATCATCCTAGGGTTTGTACTACTCCTGTATAAATTGTGCGGAAATTCTCATTCTGCGCGGGGCAAAAACGCAAGACACGACGCAACCATATTCGTATACTTTCATGAGTAATACGGGTTGTACTCACTTAAATTGACAAGTTATACTCCGCCCACTCGTTGGGTTGCGCTTTTTGTTTTTGGTGGGTTGTACTCTGCAGGGCGACGAATCACTTCAGAGACGGTCCGGTTGACGAAAGAGCTTGCGACGGGGGCGCGCGCGGCGCTTTGCCCGCATCATGCTGCAGCGCTTGCGGATTCGATTTGGTGGCAAAAGAAGGATTGCTTCAAGTTGAGTTCGGATTAAGATGGGGCACCTCATCTTGTCGAGGCAGTAACTGAGTGAGCTTGAGGTAAATGTCGCGTCTTCGTGCGGGAGCGAGCGCGTGCAATGCGTACGAACCCGACATAAAGATAGCTGCTGCACAAATGCACGTCGTTAGATCAGGAGAATAGAGAATGAAAAGGTTTGCGAGAATCTCTGCAGTTTCCGTTTTTTCGCTGACGGTGGGGGTGGGCGCCGCGATGGCCGCGAGCGGTCCGATCAAGATCGGGGTCCAGGCACCTATCACGGGCGATTATGCCGGCGAGGGCCAGGGCATCGAAAATGGCGTGAAGTTGCTGGCCAATGAGCAAAACGCCGCTGGCGGGCTGCTGGGTCGCAAAATCGACGTAGTGGTTTGCGACGACGAAGGCAAGCCGGCCCAGGCCGCGATCTGCGCCCGCAAACTGGTCAACGACGGCGTGATCGCCGTGATCGGCACCTACACCAGCGGCGCCGCCCTGGCTGCCGCGCCGATCTACTCGGCCGCCAACGTGATCCAGACCTCCGACGGTACCAGCGACGAGCTGACCGCCAAGGGCTGGAAGACCTTCTTTCGCAATGCGCCGCCGAACAGCGCCGAAGCCGTGTTCACCGCGCAATACCTGGTCAAGGCCAAGCATTACAAGCGTATCGTCGTGCTGAGCGACCATTCGAGCTACGCCACCGGGCTGGCCGACAGCGTCGACAAGGCCGTCAAGGCTGATGGCGGCAACGTCGTGGCGAAGGACTACATCACGGCCGGCACGCAGGATTACAGCGCCGTGCTGACCAAGCTCAAGTCCGCTAATCCCGATGTCGTGTACTTCTCCGGCTACTACACCGACGGCGGCCTGATCCGCGCGCAAATGGAGCAACTGGGCATGAAGGCCGCGTTCGTCGGCGGCGATGCCAACCAGAACGCCGCGTTCGCCAAAATCGCTGGCCCGGCAGCCAAGGGTGCGATCATCATCAACATTCCCTCGCCGGAAAACCTGCCGTACAAGGAAGCCAAGAAATTCCTGGCCGACTACGTGAAGGCCTATGGTTCGGCGCCGCCGAGCATCTACACCTTCACCAATGCCGACGGCTTCCGTGCCGTGATCGCCGCGATCCAGGCGACCAAGAGCACCGATACCGCCAAGCTGATTCCGTGGCTGCACAACATGAAGGGCTTCCAGGGCGTGACCGGGCCTTTCTCGTGGGACGCCAAGGGCGAGCGTATCGGCAGCCCGATGGCAGCTTTCGAAGTGCAGGCTGACGGCAGCTACAAGACTGTCTATCCGATGTAATGCCTGAGACGCGGGCGCCGCATCGCCAGATGCCAGCGCCCGCGTCGAGATTTCCCGCTCGCCGCCAGGCGGCAATCCACGGAAATGGATCGATGGACTTTATCCTGCAGCAATTCATCAACGGGCTGACGGTCGGCGGCATTTACGCCTTGATCGCGCTCGGCTATACGATGGTCTACGGGGTGCTCAAGCTGATCAACTTCGCGCACGGGGATCTCTGCATCCTCGGCGCCTTCATCGGCCTGACGACCCTGACCACCGGTGTGTTCGGCGGCCTGTCGACACCCGTCCTGCTGGCTTTGGCATTCATCATCGCGGTGATCGTGGTGGGGGTGGCCGGCACCGTGCTCGAGCGTCTTGCCTACAAGCCGCTGCGACGCGCGCACCGGCTCTCGCCGATGGTCTCCGCGCTCGGCGCATCGATGCTGATAGAAAACGGCATCATGCTGATCTGGGGCCCGAACGTACGGGTGTTTCCCAGCAATCTGCTGCCCACCTCGACCTGGCACATCGCCGGCGCGTATCTGAGTTTCGTGCAACTGATGATCATCATCGGCGCTTTTATCCTGATGGTCGCGCTGTATCTCTTCGTTCACCATACCCGGCTCGGCACGGCGATTCGCGCCGCCGCGATCGACCAGGACGCCGCGCGCCC
>JAGXBI010000013.1 GCA_018971155.1 Burkholderiales bacterium | reverse complement strand
AGTATCGAGGCGGCGCACTAGGCGGGGTAGATGGCGCCCAGCACGCGCGGGCCCGACGCGCCGGTGACCCGCGGCAAATTGCCGGGCTGCCGCTCGACGCAGCGCTGCGCCAGCCAGGCGAAAGCCAGCGCCTCGACCTGCTGGGGCGGAATACCGAGTGCGCCAGTCGTGTCGATCGCGCAAGGCGCAAGGTCTTGCCGCAACGCCGCCATCAGGCTGGTGTTGTGGGCGCCGCCGCCGCAAACAAAAAGAGTGCGGCAATCAGGTGCGTATCGCCGAGTCGCGTCAGCGATGCCGCGCACGGTCAGTGCGAGCAGGGTGGCTTGCACGTCGGCCGGTGCGACTGCCCCAAAAGCGGATAATTTGCCAGTCAACCAGGTTGCGTTGAACAAGTCGCGTCCGGTGCTCTTGGGCGGCGGTGCGACAAAATAAGGATCGGCCAGCAAGTCGGCGAGCAGTGACGGAGCGACCTTGCCGGTGGCGGCCCACTGACCGTTCGCATCGTAAGGGGTGCCGAGGTGCTGCATGGCCCAGCCGTCGAGCAATGCGTTGCCAGGGCCGCAGTCGAAGCCGATGGCGTGTCCTGCGGCGCTCGTGCTGGCCGCTGGCAGGATCGTCAGATTGCTGATGCCGCCGATGTTGCAGATAACCCGGGTCTCGCTGGGGCTGCCGAAGACCGACGCATGAAAAGCCGGCACCAGCGGAGCCCCCTGGCCGCCGGCGGCGACATCGCGGCTACGAAAGTCCGCGACGACGTCGATCCCGGTCAGTTCCGCCAGCAGCGCCGGCTGGTTGATCTGACGGGTGTAACCAATGCCGTCGAATTCCCCAGGTCGATGCCGGATCGTCTGGCCGTGCACCCCGATCGCCCGAATTTGTCCTGCGGTGAGTTGTGCTCGCTCGAGCAACTGGCGGCAGCACGCGGCGTATAGTTGCGCCAGCCGATTGGCGGCTAGCGCTTCTCGATGGATTTCGTTCGCGTCCGGTGCCTGTAGCGTCAGCAATTCAGCCCGCAGCGTCTGCGGAAACGGCACGTAGGCTTCGGCGCCGATCTGTTGCCGACCGGTACGGGCGTCGAATCGGACCAGGATGCCATCGACGCCGTCCAGGCTCGTGCCCGACATGAGTCCGATGTACCAGGGCCCGACGTCGGACGATACGGGCGGAGGGGCAGAAGACTCGTCGACGTTTGGCATGGTCAGCTGATTTGCGCGATGTGCACGGTGCGCATGAGATCGATGCGCTTGAGCAAATGCGTAGTGTACAGGTTGAACCGCTCCAGGCGCTTGCCATCCAGCGGCGGGGCGGCGGCGAACGACGTCGCGAACGGATTGAGCGGCTGCCCACGATAGCGCAACTCGTAGTGAAGATGCGGCCCGGTAGCCCAACCGGTTTGCCCGACGAAGCCGATCACCGCGCCCTGGGCGACGCGCTGGCCGGCGCGCACACCGGGCGCGAATCCCGACAGATGAGCATAGCGCGTCGAATAGCCGCCGGCATGATTGATCATGACGATATTCCCGTAGCCGTTCTGTTGGCCGACGAAACTCACGGTGCCGTCGCCCGCGGCGAACACGCGCGTGCCGACCGGCGCGGCGAAGTCGACGCCGTTGTGTTGCCGCCAGTCCTGGAAAAGCGGGTGGTTGCGAGTGCCGAAACCGGACGTCAGGCGGGAAAACTCGACCGGGGTGCGCAAGAAGGCCTGCCTGAGGTGCTTGCCGTCGAAGGTATAGTAGGTGCCGTTCGATGCCTGGCCGGGCTCGGCATACCAGACGGTCTGATAGGTCTTGCCGCGATTGACGAACTCGACTGCCAGCACGCGTCCATATCGGACCGTACGGCCCTGCTGCTGGATGTTCTCGAATACCAGCCGGAAGCGGTCGCCGCGGCGCACGTCCTTGTGAAAATTCACGACTCCGGAGAAGATGCGCACCATTTGCGCCACGACGCTCTCGGGTACGCCGGCGTCGTCCATGGCGCGGAAAAAATTATCGTCGATGGTGCCTGAACGCATATCCCATTGCGTTTCGTTGGGCAGCACATTCACACTCGAACCCAGCCTGTTCTGCGCGTTACGGGAGATCTTGAGCTCGCGCGACTGCTCGGCGTCGAACGAGAGCATCGCCGTGAGCGAGAGCAACTTGCCCGCATCGTCGGTCACGGCGCTGATCAGCTGCTCAGACGGCAGGCGAAACAGCGCCCGAGCGTGGCGGTCCGCCTGGATGAACCGCTCGGCCTGTGGGTCGTTGATCGACAGGCGTTGCAGCAGGCCGTCGACGGTATCGCCCCGCTGCAGGCTGGCCTGGCTGACGAAGGTTTGCTCGTGCGCGTCGATCTGGCGGATCTGCGGTGTCAGGTCGGGGAAGGCGATGGGCATTTGTACGCGATCGCCGCGCAGGGCGGCGTCGGGCACCATCGGGGCGATGCCGAACGCGGTCACCATTCCCAGGGTCAACACCGACCCGACGACGCTGACGATCTGCCGCTTGCGGCGGCGATGCAGGTCGTGCGTTGGGTCGATCAGAATAAGCAGCTCGCGCGCAAAAAAATCACGGAGTTTTGGCCACATCACGTAAAATTCTGCGCAACTCAAGGAGAAAACGTTCGGTCGCGCACCTTGCGCGGCCCGAACTCGAGGTTCAGGCGGCATTGTAACAAGGGTCGCCGCCGGGACCGGTAAGGTAAATCCCAAATCAGTGCGGGCGATTTTTATGACGATTGAACACACACCGGCAAAACCTGCGGCCTACCCGGTGAGCGACGCGACACGTGACGCATTGGCGGTGGCCAAGCGCGGGTGCGACGAATTGCTGGTCGAGGAAGAGTTTCTGCAAAAGCTGGCGCGCAGCGAAGCGACTGGCGTACCTTTGCGCATCAAGCTTGGCCTGGATCCGACCGCCCCGGACATTCATATCGGCCACACGGTCGTGCTCAACAAGATGCGGCAATTGCAGGATCTCGGCCACACCGTGATCTTCCTGATCGGGGATTTCACTTCGTTGATCGGCGACCCCTCCGGGCGCAACAGCACGCGCCCGCCGCTCACGCGCGAACAGATCGAGACCAACGCGAAAACCTACTTCGAGCAGGCTGCGCTGGTGCTCGATCGCAGCAAAACGGAAATCCGCTACAACAGCGAGTGGTCGATGGCGCTTGGCGCCGACGGCATGATCAAACTGGCGTCGCATTACACGATGGCGCGCATGCTCGAGCGCGAGGACTTCACCAAGCGCTTTCAAAGCGGCATTCCGATTGCCATTCACGAATTTCTGTATCCGCTGATGCAGGGTTACGATTCGGTCGCGCTCAAGGCCGATCTCGAACTGGGCGGCACCGATCAGAAATTCAATCTGCTGGTCGGCCGTGAGTTGCAGAAGCAGTACGGCCAGGAGCCGCAGTGCATTCTCACCATGCCGCTGCTCGAGGGGCTCGACGGCGTGGAGAAGATGTCCAAATCCAAGGGCAACTACATTGGTATCAGCGAGAAGCCGGCTGATATGTTCGGCAAATTGATGAGCATCTCCGATGAATTGATGTGGCGCTATTACGAGTTGCTGTCGTTCCGCCCCCTGGCTGAAATCGCGCAATTGCAGCGGGAGGTGGACCAGGGCCGCAATCCGCGCGACATCAAGGTTCTGCTGGCGCAGGAGATCGTGGCGCGCTTTCACTCGATCGCCGATGCCGAGCACGCGCTGGAAGACTTCAATCTGCGCGCGCGTGGCGGCGTGCCGGACGACATCCCCGAGGTGTCGCTCGGTGGCGCGCCGCTGGCCATTGGCCAGTTGCTCAAGCAGGCTGGACTGGCGCCGTCGACGTCCGAGGCGCTGCGCAATGTCGAGCAGGGCGGTGTGCGCATCGATGGCACCGTGGTGACCGACAAAGGCCTCAAAATCGATGCGGGGACCTACGTCGTGCAGGTCGGCAAGCGGCGTTTCGCGCGCGTGACGCTGACGCAGGGCGCATGATTGCACTGATACAGCGGGTATTGAAGGCCAAGGTCGACGTCGACGGGCGCACCGTCGGCGAAATCGGCCCCGGGCTGCTGGCGCTGGTCTGTGCCGAGCGCGGCGACACGCAGGCAGTGGCCGACAAATTGCTGAACAAATTGCTCGCCTATCGCGTATTCTCCGACGCACAGGGCAAGATGAACCTGAGCGTGCAGAATATCGACGGCGCCGGTCGGGCCGGCGGGCTTTTGCTGGTGCCCCAATTCACGCTCGCGGCCGATACCACCAGCGGCACGCGACCGAGTTTCACTCCCGCGGCAACACCAGACGAGGGGCGACGCTTGTTCGATTACTTTGTCGCGCGGGCATGCGCGCGCCATCCGGTCGTGCAAACGGGTGAATTCGGTGCTTATATGCAGGTCGCTCTGGTCAATGACGGGCCGGTCACGTTCTGGTTGCGCTCGGCCGGCTAGCTTCTCGCACGGTTCCCGGACAATTCTCAAGAATTTCGTCACAATACGGGGTGTCCTGGATCAAGCCGGGCGCCCGACGCGTGCGTCGCGGCTTGTGTCCTGCCGCCATTTCCGTAGTTTGTCAGCGCTGATCGACCGCTCTTGCCGTTGCAGGGGCGTCGCGATTCTCCCTCTTTTCCCTTAGGAGATCCGTATGAAAATCTGGAGTGATTCATTTGCCGACAATGCCACGATTCCCGGCGAATTCGCGTTTGGCGTCATTGACCCGGAACAGCACGTCAAACTATCGCAGAACAAGAACCCGCATCTGGCGTGGAACGATGTGCCGGACGGGGCCAAATCGTTCGTCGTGATTTGTCACGACGTCGACGTGCCCAGCAAGGGCGACGACGTCAACCAGGAGGGGCGCACGGTGCCAGCCGATTTGCCGCGCGTGGACTTCTTCCACTGGGTGCTGATCGACATTCCCGCCGACGTTCGCGAGATTGCCGCGACCAGCCACAGTCATGGCATCACGCCGCACGGCAAGTTCGGGCCTGAAGCGCTGCACAACATGCGGCACGGGATCAACGATTACACGGGGTGGTTCGCCAACGATCCGGACATGGCCGGCGATTACTACGGTTACGACGGCCCCTGCCCGCCGTGGAACGACACGCTGCTGCATCATTACGTGTTTACCGTGTACGCGCTGGATGTCGAGCGCTTGCCGGTCGAGGGGCGGTTCGACGGCGCGCAGGTGCGCCAGGCAATGGCTGGCCATGTGCTGTCCGAGGCTCACCTGACCGGCGTCTACACGCTCAACCCCAACCTGCTTTGACACTTATTGCCGCGTCACTCTCCCTGGCCTGCCGGGGCAAGCGGCGCGGCAACGACTTTCTGCCGTTATGCCAGCATCCACAACGTTGATTCTGATTCGCCATGGCGAGACCGCCTGGAATCGCGACAAGCGCATCCAGGGGCATCTCGATATTCCGTTGTCCGAAGTCGGGCTGGCACAGGCGGCCCGACTGGCACGCCGGTTTCAGCATGCGCGCACGGCCGGTGGGGGCCGCATCGACGTCCTGTACAGCAGCGACCTGTCGCGCGCCGCGCAGACCGCAGCGCCGCTGGGGGATGTGTGCGGCTTGCCAGTGGTGCAGACGAAACATCTGCGCGAGCGCTCCTACGGCGCGTTCGAGGGGCTGACAGCCGATGAAATTCATGCCGCGTATCCCGAGTCCTACGTGCGCTGGCAAAGCCGCGACATTCATTACGCGATGCCCGACGGCGAGTCGCTGAGTGGCTTCTATCGGCGCATCGTCGAAGGCGTGCAGCAACTGGTGGACCGCCACGTCGGCGCGCACATCGCCTGCGTGGCGCACGGCGGGGTGCTCGACTGTCTCTACCGCTGGGCCGCGGGCCTGCCGCTCGATGCACCGCGAACCTACCCGCTGCTCAATGCCAGTATCAACTGCATCGAAGTGGATGGCGCGATTCGTCGCGTCAGGCAATGGGGCGATATTGCCCACCTCGAGAGCGATGCCCGCGACGAGCTGGACGAGCGCGCGGTCGCCGACCGGGTCGATCCCCGCGTCGTTTGAGTATGGCGGGTTTACAATAGCGCCTCTTGCGGATACTGGCAGTTTCATGAATATTTTTTTTGAGGAATCCGGCAGTTTCAAGGCGGGTACGATCCTGAGCCAGCAGGCGGAGTCGTACCAGGTCGAGCTGCCGGGCGGGCGACGCAGCAAGATCAAGGGGCGTGACGTGCTGTTGCGCTTCGAGGCGCCGACGCCGACCGAGTTTATGCACCAGGCCGAAGCGCTGGGCGAAGAGATCGATCTGCCGTTTTTGTGGGAGTGCGCCACAGACGAGGAGTTTGCCTTCGCCGCGCTGGCGACGGAGTATTTCGGCGACAACGCATCGGCGGTCCAGCAAGCTGCGCTGGTGTTGCGTCTGCATGGCGCGCCGGTGTACTTCCGGCGCCGGGGGCGCGGTCAATATCAGCGCGCGCCGCAAGAGCAACTGCAAGCGGCATTGGCGGGCCTGGCGCGCAAGCAGCAGCAGATAGAGTTGCAGGCGCAATATCAAGCCGAACTGGTCGCGCATCGTCTGCCGGATGCGTTGCGCGGCAAGGAGCTGCAGCTGCTGTTCAAGGCTGACAAAAATACCATCGAATGGAAGGCGCTGGACGCCGCCGCCGCGGCGCTGGGCACGACCCACGCCAAAGTGCTGCTGGCGTGCGGCGGTATCGCATCGCCGCGGGCATTGCACGAGGCCGGATTCCTGTTCGAATATTTCCCGCGCGGCACGGCTTTCCCGCCGATCGAAGAACCCCCGCAGCCCGGCATCGAACTGCCGCTGGCCGACGTGGCGGCGTTTTCGATCGATGACGTGACCACCACCGAGATCGACGACGCGCTGTCGGTACAGGCGCTGGCTGACGGCAGGCTGCGCATCGGCATTCACATCGCGGCGCCTGGCCTTGGCATCGTACGGGGCGATCCGATCGACGCGATCGCCCGCGAGCGCATGTCCACCGTGTACGTGCCGGGCGACAAAATCACCATGCTGCCGGACGCGGTAGTCGACGCCTACACGCTCAAGGAAGGCGCTCCCCGCCCGGCATTGTCGCTGTATGTGATTGTCGATGCGACCAGCTATGACGTGATCGCCACCGAGACGCGTGCCGAATTGGTGCCGATCGCCACGAATTTGCGCCATAACGAGCTGGACGACATCGTGACGGCCGAGGCGCTGGCTGCCGGCACGGGCGACTACCCGCACAAAGAGCAGATCGCCTGCCTGTGGCCGCTTGCGCAAGCGCTGTACGGCAAGCGGCAGGCCGCCCGCGAGGGGTACGGTCTCAAGCCGGAAGTGCAAAACAAGACGGATTACAGTTTTTACGTCGATGGCGAACGCGTGACGATCCTGCCGCGTCGCCGCGGCGCACCGCTGGATCTGATCGTTGCCGAGATGGCTATCCTGGCCAACAGTACCTGGGGCCGGTTGCTGGCCGAATGCGGCGTGCCCGGCATCTACCGTGCGCAGCGCGCGTACGGCGTGAATCGCACGCGCATGCAGACCACGCCGGCGCCGCACGAGGGGCTGGGCGTGGAGCAGTACGCGTGGAGCACGTCGCCGCTGCGTCGTTACGTCGACCTGGTCAATCAATGGCAACTGCTCGCCTGCGTGCAGTACGGCGTCACCGCCAAGCTCGCCGCGCCGTTCAAGCCGAAAGATGCCGACCTGTACGCCACCGTTTCTAATTTCGAGGCGGCGCATGCGGCCTACGGCGAGCACCAGGCCCGCATGGAAAGGTTCTGGTGCCTGCGCTGGCTGCAGCAGGAAAACATGCGGCAGATCCAGGCAAGCGTGCTCAAGGGCGATCTGGTTCGCCTGAACGACATTCCGCTGACGGTGATTGTGCCGGGACTGGGCGTGCATGCCAGGGGCACCCAGATATTGCTCGATATCCTCTCGGTCGACGACGTCACGCTCGACGTCTCATGCCGTCTGTCGCAGGTGCTGGGTGAGGGCGCCGCGTTGCCCACTGAAACGTCGGATGATGAAACGGACGAATCCGGCGGAATCGACGAGGGCGCGGAAAACGGCGATGGCAGCCAGGAAGGCCAGGGCGACGTGGCCGACGCCGGGCGCGACTTTGCCGAGGGCGGCGAGACGGAGTCCGGCGACAATGAAAACGACGCCATGGCGAGCCGGGGCGATGGAACTGGCGGGTGAGCATGTCGCATGAAGCGCGTTAGCCGTACGCGGGTCGCGGTCGTTCCATATGCCCGCACGCAATTCGCCGCGCTTGGCAAGTGGGTCCGCGAAAACCCGCTGGCGGCGGGATTGAGCTTTTCCGTGCTGCTCCATGCCCTGGTGCTGGCGGTGCATTTTGTCGCGCCCGACGCCTTTCGGCTTCACTCGACCGATACGCCGCTCGACGTCGTGCTGGTCAACGCAAAGTCGGATAATGCGCCGGTCAACGCCAAACTGGTTGCGCAAGCCAACCTGCTCGGCGGCGGCGAGCAGGAGAAGGTTCACGCGACAACCCCGTTGCCCGCGCGTGATGTGCAGCAGCCGGGCAACCAGGTCGCGCGGGCCGAGCACCAGGTGAGTTCGCTGGAGGCCATGCAGGAGCAGTTGCTGACGCAGATGCGCTCGCTTTCGAAGCAGCGGCCCAGAACGCTGCCGGCGCAGCGTGAGAACGGCAAGGAGCAACGGGAGATCGATCAGCAGATCGCCAGGTTGCAGGCCGTGATTGCGCAGAACGTGCGCGCCTACGAGGAGCGCCCCAAGCGCGGTCAAATCACGGCCAACACGCGGGAAGTCATTTACGCGGAATACTACGACGCGTTGCGACGCAGGATCGAGCGGCTGGGCACCGAGCATTTTCCCGAGGTCGGCGGGCGCAGGCTCTACGGTCAGCTGATCGTGACTCTGAATGTCAGCCAGGATGGTCAATTGGGCTATGACCGCAACGGCTACCACGTGATCGGCGTCGAGATCGAGCGCGGTTCGGGCGATCGCGAACTGGATCGCCGCGCGGTTGCAATCGTGCGGGCCAGCGCACCTTTTGGCAAATTCACCAAAGCCATGCGCGCGCGCTATGACATTCTGCAGATCGTAACGCGCATGACCTTCAGCCACCATGGCGTGCATGCCGAGGCGATCCAGGGCCCGGCCCGCTGAGTCGCGCATTGCCGGTACCGGGAGGATGCGTATACTGGAGCCCTGCCGGGTCGCGGTAGCATAAGGCGCAGCGTCCGGCGCTTTGAATTTCAGCCGCGAAATGCGGCCCGAGCCTGACTGACATGACACGAGAAAATCACGGGGACATTGCGAATGCTGCCGCTGCGCAGCCCGACCGCTACGCGGTGGTCGGCCATCCGGTCGAACATAGTCAATCGCCGTTTATTCATGCGCAATTTGCCGCGCAGACCGGCCAGCACCTGGTGTATGAGCGCCTGTTGGCACCGCTCGACGGGTTTGCCGCGACAGTGCGCGATTTTGCCGCGCAAGGCGGCAAAGGTCTTAACGTCACGGTGCCTTTCAAGCTCGAGGCCCACGCGCTGGCCACGCGCCTGAGCCCCCGGGCCAGCGCCGCGGGTGCGGTCAATACGCTATGTTTCGCGGGCGGGGAAATCGAGGGAGACAACACCGACGGGGTGGGGTTGGTACGCGATATCGAAGTCAATCTGGCGCGGCCGCTGCGAGGCCGCCGTGTGCTGCTGCTGGGCGCCGGCGGCGCGGCACGCGGTGTGCTGCTGCCGTTGCTGCAAAGCGTGCCGGCGGAAATTTTCATCGCCAACCGGACGCCCGACAAGGCCCGGGCGCTGGCGGCGCACTTCGGTGCGCAAGCCCAGGCGCTGGGTGTCAGGCTTGCGGCCGGCTCATGGCACGACATCGCCGGCGGGTTCGACGTGGTGATCAACGGCACGGCCAGCAGCCTGCAGGGCGATTTGCCGCCATTGCCTGCCAATGTGTTCAGGCACGATGCGCTGGCCTACGACATGATGTACGGCAAGCAACCCACGATATTTCTGCGCTTTGCCGGTGCCCATGGTGCGGCGCTTACGGCCGATGGCCTGGGCATGCTGGTCGAGCAGGCCGCGGAGTCGTTTGCTCGCTGGCGGGGCGTGAGACCCCGAACCGCGCCGGTGCTGCAACTGCTGCGCGAGCGCTATGCCCACCAGACGGACAGCGGCAACTGATGGGTCACCGGCACGGAGCGCAAGCGCGATGGAGTGTGTGGCGCTGGTGCCGCTACGTCGTCATGGTTTTCGCCGCCGGCGTGCTGGCGACGCAGTGCTACTACTTCTTGCAGATCGCCTGGTGGACACGCTTCAATCCGGGCTCGACAGCGTTCATGCGCGCTGCTCAAGCGCGGCTTCACCAAACCGATCCGCGGGCGAAAATCGAACGCATCTGGGTACCATACGATCGGATATCCCACAACTTGAAACGGGCCATCATCGCCAGCGAGGATGCCGATTTCGTCAATAACAATGGTTTTGAAATCGACGCAATGCTCGATGCATGGGAGAAGAACGAGAAGAGAGGCCATATCGTGGCCGGTGGCTCGACCATTACCCAGCAGCTTGCCAAGAATCTGTTTCTGTCCGGCGAGCGCAGCTACATTCGCAAGGCCGAGGAATTGTGCATCACCTGGATGCTCGAATTCTGGATGAGCAAGGAGCGCATCTTTGAGATCTATCTGAATTCGGTCGAATGGGGCGAAGGCATTTTTGGCGCGCAGGCCGCGGCCGAACACTACTATCATGTCTCGGCTGCCCAATTGTCGCCTTGGCAAGCGGCGCGACTGGCAGTGATGCTGCCCCGTCCCCGCTACTACGACGCGCACCGCAACTCCGCTTACCTGGCGCGCCGAACCCGCATCATTGCGCGCCGCATGGGCGCGGCCGAATTACCGCCTTAGCGATTATTGCGGCGTGGTCGGGGCCGGTGTCATGACAATCGTGCGGGTCGGGTATGGCAGCGAGCAACCCGCGGCCTCGACGGTTTTCTTCACGGCGCGTTGCAACTCCCAGTACACCGCCCAATAGTATTCGCTCAAGGTCCACAGCCGCACGTTGATGACGACGGCCTGTTCATGGATTTCCTTGACCATGACTTCCGGTGCGGGGGCGCGCAACACATGCTCGTGCGCTGCCACGAGCGAGCTCAGCGCCGCGATGGCGCTGTCCAGGTCGTCGCGCAGATCGATATTCACGGTGATTTCCATGCGCCGGCTCGGATTGCGGCTGTAGTTGGTGATCGCGCTGCCCCAGATCTGGTTGTTGGGTACCGACATGTAAATGCCGTCGGCCGTGGTCAGCGTCGAAGTAAACAGGCCGATCTCTTCGACGGTCCCGCCGAGATTGCTGCCGGCCGAGATGTAGTCGCCAGCCTTGAAAGGACGCAGCACCAATAGCATCGTGCCGGCCGCGATGTTCTGCAGGGTGCCTTGCAGCGCCAGGCCAATAGCCAGGCCGGCGGCACCCAGCACGGCGATGATGCTGGCCGTCTGGACACCGCATTGCGCCAGCACCGCGACGATCGTGATGCCTCGTACCGACCATTGCACGATCGAATAGGTGAGCGGCTTGAGCGTCTTGTCGAACTGAGGCGAGCGGTCCAGCCCGCGTCGCACGATACGCGTGAGCAAATTGGAGAGCCACCAGCCGACCAACAGGATCACGATGGCCTGGAGTGCGGTGATGCCGTAATGCAGCGCGTTTTGTGTCACGGTGGTCCACACAGCGTCGGTTGCGGCAGCGATGGAAGCATGATTCATGGGTTATCTTCTCCTATTGAATGTTCTGTCCAGGGAGATCCGGCGGCGCCTTGCCAACAGGGTTCTTCGCCAATCTAGCATAAACCGATGATTAGTTATGCCAATAAGTGTGCAGATCCGCGCTTCGACACCTAGCGTGCGCCGCGCATGCGGCTCGCCGCGCGGCACATGCACATGGACGGGGTTGACGCCGGATGCGGTGAGTTAAAATGGCGCACGTTTTCATCGCGCAACCACCATGACATTCATCGATCAACTGCGTGCCGCCTGGCATGACCGAGACTCTCTGCTGTGTGTGGGGCTCGATCCGGAGCCGTCACGACTGCCGGCGCATCTGCGGGGCAATCCCGATGCGATCTTCGAGTTTTGCCGGACCATCGTCGATGCAACCGCACCCTATGCCTGTGCGTTCAAGCCGCAGATCGCCTATTTTTCGGCGCAGCGCGCCGAAATTCAACTGGAGCGGCTGATTGCCCACATTCACGAGCACCATCCTGGCCTGCCGGTAGTGCTCGATGCCAAACGGGGCGACATCGGCAGCACCGCCGAACAATATGCGAAAGAGGCGTTCGAGCGTTACCAGGCCGATGCCGTCACGGTCAATCCGTACATGGGTTTCGACTCGATTGCGCCCTATCTCGGATACGAGAACAAGGGCGTGATCGTATTGTGCCGCACCTCGAATCCGGGCGGCAGCGATCTTCAGTTCCTGCGCACGGCCGACGGCCAGCCGCTGTATGAGGTCGTCGCGCGGCTGGCAGCCGGCCCCTGGAACACCAGCGGCCAGATCGGTCTGGTGGTCGGCGCGACGTTCCCGAACGAAATCGCGGCGGTGCGCGCGATCGTCGGCGACATGCCGCTGCTGATTCCGGGGGTCGGCGCTCAGGGCGGGGACGTGGCGGCGACCGTCAAGGCAGGCCGCACGGCCGACGGCAGCGGCATGATGATCAATTCGTCGCGCGCCATTATCTACGCCGGCAGCGGCGTAGATTTTGGGCAGGCGGCCGCGCAGGCGGCTTGCCAAACTCGGGATGCCATCAACGAGCATCGCTCGGCGCCCCGGTAACGGTGCTGCCGTCCTGCCGGGATGCGCCGGCGGCGGGCTATGCCTCGGCGGTGTCGATCAGCTTGAGCAGGCCGCGCAAGGCGTGCTGCGCCGCCTGATTGCGTACCTGGGCCCGATCGCCCTTGAAATGCTGCGTTTCCACGACCGTCGTTAAACGGTTGGTCCAGGCAAAACACACCATTCCTACGGGTTTTTCGGCGGTGCCGCCGCCCGGTCCGGCAACCCCGGTAATCGCCAGCGACAATTGCGCGCGGCTGTTTCGCAGCGCGCCCTCCGCCATGGCGCGCGCGACCTGCTCACTGACCGCGCCGTGCCTGTCGATGAGGTCGGCCGGAACGCCGATCATGTCGATCTTGGCTTGATTGGAATAGGTAACGAATCCCCGTTCGAACCAATTGCTGCTGCCGGAGATGTCGGTCATTGCCGCCGCCACCATGCCGCCGGTACAGGACTCGGCCGTGGCCAGCAGCAGGCGCTCCTCGCGCAGACGATTGCCGGCCTTGACCGCCAGTTGATGCAATAAGGTATTTGTCATGCTGCTTCGTTACGTGCGCGGCACCCTTCAAAGGGCATGCCACAGGGCGATCACCAGCAAAGTGCAAAAAGCGGCGACCAGATCGTCCAGCATGATACCCAAGCCGCCCTTGACGGTGCGGTCGAAATAGCGCACTGGCGGCGGCTTGACTGCGTCGAAGAAGCGGAACAGCAAAAACGCGACGCATTGTCCCCAAAACGATGCCGGAGTCACCACCAGCAATACCAGCCAGAAGGCAACGATTTCATCCCATACGACCGAACCCGGGTCGGACGTGCCCAGGGCGCGGGCGGTGCGGCCGCATATCCAGACCCCGCCGACGATGCTCAACGCCAGCAGCACGGCCCAATCCGATACCGTGAGGTAAAGATTCAATACCAGGTAGGAGGCCCAGCCGAACAGCGTGCCGACAGTACCGGGGCCCATCGGCGACAGGCCGCTGCCGAAACCCAGCGCGATGAAGTGGACCGGGTGGGAGAACATGAAGCCCACGGTGACCGGCCGTCGTGCGGTGGCCCCGCCGTGCAACGTTTTGTCGTGCGGTGGGTTGGGCTGATCGGGAGAAGGGGTGGAATTCATCGAAAATGATCGAAGCTCTGGTATGCGAGGCAGACCGGTTGTCCGGCGTTGTCATGCAGCGTCAGGGCGGCGCTGCCGGGGCGCTCGAGCGGCACGATTTCGCCAATGCGCGTGAGCGGCAGGGCCAGGTTCTGGGCGATCCGCTCGACCGTCGGGCGCGCGGCGGGCGGCACCGTAAAGCAAAGCTCGTAGTCGTCCCCTCCAGCGAGCGTGCAGGTGCGGCGGACCGCTTCGCTTTGAGCGGCCACCCAGCGGGAGTGCGGCACGGCGTCGACATTCACGCGCGCTGCGACTTGCGAGCGCTCCAGGATATGGCGAAGATCGCCGAGCAGGCCGTCCGAGATGTCCAGCGCGGCATGAGCGATGCCTCGCAAGGCCATGCCGAGTTCTATGCGTGGCTCGGGCCACTCGAGTGCGCGGCGGCTTCGGGTCAGCGCTTCATCGGACAGTGCCCATTCGTCACGAAGCGCGCCCAGCGCCAGACGCGCATCGCCGAGCGCGCCGGATACCCAGATATCGTCGCCGACGATCGCAGCGTCTCGGCGCAGTGCTTGCCGGTCGGGAACTTCCCCGAAGATGGTGACGCAAAGGTTGCGGGGGCCACGGGTGGTGTCGCCGCCGATCAACGGGCATGCGTGCCGATTGGCCAGTGCGGCCAGCCCTTCGCTGAACGGCGCGAGCCAGTCGGGGTCGGCGTCGGGCAACGCCAGTGCCAGCGTAAAGCCCAGCGGGCGGGCGCCCATGGCCGCCAGATCGGACAAATTGACGGCCAGCGTTTTGTGTCCGAGCGCGCGCGGCGCCATATCGGCGAAGAAATGGCGGCCCTCGACCAGCATGTCGGTCGATACCGCCAGCAGGCTGCCGACGGGCGGCGCTATCAACGCGCAATCGTCGCCGATGCCCAGCCGCACGTGGTCGGCGGCTGTGGTCGCATGGGCGAAATAGCGCTCGATGAGGGTGAATTCGTTCAGCACGGTCTGGATGAGTGGAGGTAAGGCGACATTGTAAATCCGTCGTCACCTCATATCGACGGGTAACGCCCGGCGGACGTCAATTTGTCACGTTTGGGGAGGTGCGTTTGGAATCGATGCGTGCCGTCAAGCGGGTTTCCGCCTTAAAAAGTTCTTCGCCTTATCCTTTTTTGCGGTAAATCGCGGGGTGGATTGGCGATACAATGCACTCAGGGTAGTTTTTTCTTATTGAACGCAGGCTGCTTTCATGTCCACACCTATTGATAAAAAACTGCGCGACGCCGCGCTCGAATACCACGAATTTCCCACCACAGGAAAGATCGCGATCGCGCCGACCAAGCAATTGGTGAACCAGCGCGATCTGGCGCTGGCGTATTCGCCCGGCGTGGCGGCGGCATGCGAGGAAATCGTCGCGGATCCGGTCAACGCCGCGCGCTATACCGCGCGTGGCCACCTGGTCGGCGTCGTCACCAACGGCACGGCTGTCCTGGGGCTGGGTGACATCGGGCCGCTGGCGTCCAAGCCGGTGATGGAAGGCAAGGGCGTGCTGTTCAAGAAATTCGCCAATATCGACGTGTTCGATATTGAAATCAATGAGAAAGACCCCGAAAAGCTGGTCGATATCATTGCGGCACTCGAGCCCACTTTCGGCGCGATCAATCTCGAGGATATCAAGGCCCCGGAATGCTTTATCGTCGAGCGCAAGCTGCGCGAGCGCATGAAGATTCCCGTGTTCCACGATGACCAGCATGGCACGGCCATCGTGGTTGCCGCCGCTGTGTTGAACGGCCTGAAGGTCGTCGGCAAGGATATCGGCGAGGTCAAACTGGTGTGCTCCGGCGCCGGTGCGGCAGCCCTGGCCTGCCTGGATCTGCTGGTCGATATCGGTCTGCCGCTGCAGAATATCTGGGTGTCGGATATCGTCGGCGTCGTCTACGAGGGCCGCACCGAGCTGATGGACGAGGAAAAGGCGCGTTTCGCCCAAAAAACCGATGCGCGCAAGCTCGGCGACGTGATCGGCGGCGCCGATGTGTTTCTCGGCCTGTCGGCCGCCGGCGTGCTCAAGCCGGAGATGGTCAAGGAAATGGCGCCATCGCCGCTGATTTTCGCGCTGGCCAATCCCAATCCGGAAATCACCCCGGAACTGGCAAAGGCCGCGCGGCCGGATGCCATCATGGCGACCGGTCGCACCGACTATCCGAACCAGGTCAATAATGTCCTGTGTTTTCCGTTCATTTTCCGCGGCGCCCTCGACGTCGGCGCGACCACCATTACCCGCTCGATGGAAATCGCCGCGGTCAATGCCCTGGCCGAGCTGGCGCGGCAGGAGCAGAGCGACATCGTGGCCACGGCATACGGCATCGAGAATCTCTCGTTCGGCCCCGAATACCTGATTCCGAAGCCTTTCGATCCGCGCTTGATCGTCAAGGTCGCACCGGCGGTTGCCCAGGCGGCCATGGATGCCGGCGTCGCCACCCGGCCGTTGGCGGACATGGACGCCTATTCGCAGCAACTTCAGCAATTCGTTTATCAAAGCGGCTCGCTGATGAAACCGTTGTTTGCGATTGCGCGCCAGACGCCGCCGGAGCAAAAGCGCATTGTGTTCTGCGAGGGCGAGGAAGAGCGCGTGCTGCGCGCCGTGCAAATCGTGATCGACGAGCGTATCGCCAAGCCGATCCTGATCGGGCGGCCCGCTGTGATTGAAAAGCGCATCGAACGCTACGGCCTGCGTCTGCATGAGGGCGTCGACTATACCGTTGTCAATCCGGAGCACGACGAGCGCTATCGCGACTACTGGCAGACCTACCATAGCCTGACCGCGCGCAAGGGGGTGACGTCCTCTTATGCCCGCGTCGAAATGCGTCGCCGTACCACCCTGATCGGCGCGATGCTGCTCTCCAAGGGCGAGGCCGACGGCATGATTTGCGGCACGGTCAGCACGCCGGGCCGCCATTTGCATTTCATCGATCGGGTGATCGGCAAGCGTCCGGGAGGAAAAGTCTACGGCGCCATGAATGCGTTGGTATTACCGGATCGGCAAATTTTCCTCGTCGACACGCATATCAATCAAGATCCCAGTGCCGAGGATTTGGCTGACATCACGCTGATGGCGGCCGAAGAGATCCGGCGCTTTGGCATCGAGCCCAAGGTGGCGCTGGTGTCTCACTCGAATTTCGGCACCAGTGACGCGCCCAGCGCGTGCAAGTTACGGGAAACACTGGCGATCCTGCATGAGCGGGCGCCCGAGCTGGAGGTCGACGGCGAAATGCACGGCGATTGCGCACTTGATCCCGCGTTGCGCGCTCGAATCATGCCGGATTCGACCCTGCATGGTCCGGCGAACCTGTTGGTGCTGCCGAATATCGATGCCGCCAACATCGCCTACAACTTGCTCAAGACCGCGGCGGGCAACAATGTTGCTATCGGGCCGATCTTGCTGGGCGCGGCCAAACCGGTGCACATTTTGACTGAATCTGCCACGGTTCGGCGGATCATCAATATGGTCGCGCTGGTCGTTGCGGATGCTGCGGCGCAGCATAGATAATGCCTCGACATTGACGTGAGATCGAAAACGCCGGCCTCGAGCCGGCGTTTTCATTGGGGATTCTTGAAAATTGAGTGTGAGCACACACTATCATTAATAGTCAGATTGCATTCGCTTGCGGGCGCAGGGAATGATTTCAAAATGTAAACCGACATTGATTATCGGTTCATATAGCGATACCCTTGCACCTTCACCCAATCAGGCGAAATCACTCAGCATTCGCCGCAGCGCATTGCAAAATATGAAATCAGGCCGGTGGCTCTATCGCGGGTTGTTGGCATTGGGGGTCGCGGCGAGCCTTGCGTTTGGCATGGCCAACGCGCAGGCCCGTGCACCGAAGGCGTGGGCCGAACCGGCGATGACGGGTCATCTGGGCACTGTCGCCGAGAGTCAATTGCCTCGCGCTGCGCAGCGAACGCTTGCGACAATTCGCCGCGGTGGCCCGTTTCCGTATGCCAAGGACGGCGTGGTATTCGGCAATTACGAGAAGCGACTGCCCAGACGGCCTCGGGGGTATTACCACGAGTACACCGTCCCGACGCGAAGCGCGCACAATCGTGGCGCACGCCGCATCGTTTGCGGCGGCGACCAGCGCGCCGCACGGAATTGTTACTACACTGGCGACCACTACAACAGTTTCCAATTTATCGAGGAATGACAGCAGGATGAACGAGCAGGTTTTCGCACAGGAGCGTGTTTTGACGGATCAATTCGGTGCGGGTGAAAATAACTTGTTCAGACAAGTGGTGCACCTGCAAAGCACCGAGCGGGCGCAGCGCCGTCATTTGTTGTCCGACGAGGGAGATATGAGTCTTTTCAAGACCGTCAGACCGAACATCGTGCAGTCGATCCGCGCCTTCCGGGTGCCCGAGCTGGCGGCCGAAGCCGAGCGGCTGGGGCAGCATTTCCTCTACGCCAATTGTGCGCACGCGCAAACCAAGGGCGAGGTACTCGACGTCATCGCCAGTTCGTTCATGTTTCCGAAGCACTTCGGCAAGAATTTCGATGCGCTGCACGACAGCGTGACGGATCTGGTTTGGAAGGCAGGGCCGCAACCCGGTTTCGTGATCGTGCTCGAGGGTCTTCCCGCAACGCCGAAGTTCGACAAGGAGGCGCGCGAGACATTGCTGGACGTATTCCGTGACGCCGCTGAGTTCTGGGCGGAGCGCAAAATCAACTTCCGCGTTTTCTATTCGTTCGCCTGATGGCGGGGGCGCTTCGTCGCGCTCCCGCCGTCCCCTGCGTGACTCTCATCGGTTCAGAAGCTGCGCTGCCAGACTGCCGAGATTGAGTTGGCCTTCCGGCAAGCTGCCATTGGGCGTCAATCGATTGATGATCTCCGGCAACAACTCCGACAGGTGCTGCGCGGCCTGATCCTTCGAAATGCCGGCGGCATCCGCCAGTTGCTGAAGGTGACCGCTCTGGTCGAGCGCCTGTCCGATCTGCTCGGCCGAAACGGACTGATTGGCGCCCGTGCCAATCCAGGATTCGACGGCGTCGCCCAGGCCGCTGTTACGCAGCAATTCGGTCAACCCGCCGAGCCCACCCGCCATTTGCGGGGTTGCGCCTGCGCCATTGCCTTGAGCGCTGTTCAATGCACCCTCGAGCATGCCGGCCAGACCGCCGCCGCTGCCCGCGCCGCCAAGCAATCCACCCAATGATCCGAGCAGGCCGCTCTGCCCTGGTTGGGTGCTCCCCTGATTCCCCTGATGGCTGGCGATCATGCTGAGCACGCCCATGAGCAACATCATTTTCGGATCGCTGCCACCCGCTGCGGGGCTATCGTTACCGCTGGATGTGGCGCCATCTGCCGCACCCAGAATTGAATCGAGCAAACCCATAACAGTCTCCTATCGAGGCAAAAGCGCCCACAGCATTTACGGACGTACGATGTGCTACCAGCCGTGCCAGCGTGTGGCCAGCGCGGCGAGCGTCGCAATGCCGGCGGTCTCCGTTCGAAGCACTCGCTGACCCAGGTTCAGCGGGGCAAACCCGGCTTCGCCGGCCTGCTCTTCCTCTTGGTTCGACAAACCGCCCTCGGGGCCGATCAGCAACACGACCGGCTCGGCAGGCGCCGTTGCCGGTAAAGATTCGAACCCCTCGGACGCTCGCGGAGACAATAGCACACGAGTTTGACGTTCGTCGCGCACGCTCGAAATCCAATCCGAAAACGCCATGATTGGCGCGACGGCCGGCACGCTGTTGCGCCCGCATTGCTCGCAGGCGGCGCTCACCACCGCTTGCCAGTGTGCTACGCGCCGTTCGGCGCGCTCGCCGCCGAGGCGGGTCACACATCTTTCCGTCGTCAGCGGCTGGATGGCATGCACGCCCAGTTCAACGCTTTTCTCGATCAGCCAATCCATTTTGTCGCCGCCGGCGACGCCCTGGGCCAACACGACGCGGTAGGGCGGCTCGACCTCGCGCGGAACATGCGCGAGCACGGTCGCGATCGCGTGCTTCTTCGCCAGGTCTTCCAGACGTGCGGGGAATTCGCCGCCCAGGCCGTTAAAGAGCGTGATGCTGTCACCCGGCTTGATTCGCAGGACTTGCAGGTGGCGAATCACGTCGACGGGCAGTGATATGGACGAGTCGGGTTGCAGCGAATCGGGGATGAAGAAGCGCGGCGCGCCGGCAGTCGTCGTCATGATTGGCGGGCCAGCGGCTTGGCGAACCCCCAGCGATAGCCATCGAGATCCTCCAGTTGACAGAAACGATCCCCCCAGAATTGATCCTCAGGCGGCATGATGCCGGTCGCGCCGGCAGCAACTGCTCTGGCGTACGACTCGTCGACATCGTCGCAATACACATAAAAGCTCTGCGGTGCTTCGATGCCCGCCGACCGGGGTGCCTTGGCCGTCGTACCGAACGCACCCTCGGGCGCGAACATGACGATCAGGTCGTCGTGATAGGTCATTTCCACATGCATGACGACGCCATCGTCGTCGATCTGATCACGCACGGCGAAACCGAATGCGTCTCGATAGAATGCGGCGCTGGCCTTGGCGTCGCGCACCGTCAGGTACGGCGTGAGCCAGGGGGCATGCGCCGGGCGGGGGTCGGTCATGGAGATTCTCCTGTACTCGGATACTCGGCGCGATACGCTGCGCCTGTCAGTGAGACCAAGGCGCCACGGTCATGGCAACAGGCTGCGCCTGAGCGCGGTTGGCAGTGCGAATAGCGCCGGATGAAGCTGAGCATTGTAATACCGCAAGCCGGTCATCCCGAATTGGTGCAAGCGCCCATCGATTGTCGCGCAGGACACGGTCGCTGGATCGTACGTGTCGCTGGCGCAGGCGAAAGCCCAAAGCGTCCCATACAGCGGAATGTACAGGGTCCCGGGGCGTACGTGCTTGAAGCAGGCGCCCAGGTCGCGCAGCAAGCGGCGAACCAGCTCGGCCTGGAACAGCGGGGCGCCCAGATGCAGGCAAAGCACGCCGTGCGGTCCCAGCAGTTGTTTGATCTGCTCGAAGAACGCCGGGGCATGCAGTGCGCTGGCCGAACCATCGGCCTCGGTGAGGTCGAACACAACCATGTCGAACTGCTCGCCCCGAGCATTTGCCTTAGCGACGTAGTCACGACCATCGCCAACGCAGATGCGCAGGCGTGGATCGTCGAAGGCGCCGCAGGCAATCCCGGGGAGATGGCGGCGCGTGACTTCGATGACCTGAGCATCGAGTTCGGCGACGACGACACGCTCCACCCCGGGATATTTGAGGATTTCCCGCGCGGAGCCGCCGTCGCCGCCGCCGACGATGAGCGCCGAGCGCAATGCGGGCAGGCCCAGCGCCGCGGGGTGGACGATGCACTCGTGATAGAAATATTCATCCCCCTCGGAGGCCATGAACCGCCCGTCCAGGCGATAGGCCCTGCCGAATTGCGGGGTGTCATACACATCGATGCGCTGGTAGGGAGACTGAATCGACTCCACCAGTGTGGCGTTCTTGAGCCCGAGCGCAGTGTCCGGCGCCAGCCATTCGAGCAGGAGGCCGGCAGCGTGATCCTCTGTGTCGGTCGACGGTGTGGCGGCAGTGGACGATTGGAAGCCTGACATGAGAGTGTTTTGGGGCAGCGTGCCGAAAATTATAGCGGCGCGGCCAGATGCCCGACGGTACCCCGCATCTGTTAAAATCTGAAGTTTTCCAAGCAGGGGTTCTTGCGCAGCTCGTCCGCCCAAAACGGCGGGGAGTCCCGCTCTTCCGGTCGGTCCCATGATGAATCTTTCAAATCCGAAAAATGCGTTGATGGCCAACGCGATCCGCGCTTTGGCCATGGACGCCGTGCAGCAGGCCAACTCTGGCCATCCGGGCATGCCGATGGGCATGGCCGAGATCGCCGTCGCCCTGTGGGGGCGGCACTTGCGGCACAACCCCGCCAATCCGCTCTGGGCCGACCGCGATCGGTTCGTGCTGTCCAATGGCCACGGCTCGATGTTGCTGTACTCGCTGTTGCACCTGAGCGGCTACGATTTGCCGATGAGCGAGCTCAGGAACTTCCGGCAACTGCACAGCAAGACCCCGGGGCACCCGGAGTATGGCATGACGCCCGGCGTCGAGACGACCACCGGCCCACTGGGGCAGGGCCTGGCCAACGCGGTCGGCATGGCCCTGGCCGAAGCCTTGCTGGCAAAGGAATTCAACAAGCCCGAGGCGAGTATCGTCGACCACTACACCTATGTGTTCCTCGGCGATGGCTGCCTGATGGAGGGCATCTCCCATGAGGCCTGTTCGCTGGCCGGCACGCTGCGCCTGAACAAGCTGATCGCGCTGTATGACGACAATGGCATCTCGATCGATGGCGAGGTCATTCACTGGTTCGGCGACGATACGCCCAAGCGTTTCGAGGCCTACGGCTGGCACGTGATCCATGCCGTCGACGGGCACGACGTCGACGCGGTCGATGCGGCGATTGCGGCTGCCAAGCGGTCCGACCGGCCGACGCTGATTTGCTGCAAGACCACCATCGGCAAAGGGTCGCCTCACAAGCAGGGTACCCACGACGTGCACGGCGCGGCGCTCGGCGCGGAAGAAATCGCCGCCACGCGCGAGGCGCTGGGGTGGCAGGCGGCGCCGTTCGAGATTCCCGCCGACGTCTACGCGGCATGGGACGCCAAGGCCGCTGGCGCAGCGCGGGAGGCCGCCTGGAGCGAAGCGTTCGAGACCTACCGCAAGCATTATCCGACCGAGGCAGGGGAGTTCGCGCGCCACATGAAGGGCGAACTGCCGGCTGATTGGCAAGCCGCGACCGCAGCGCTGATCGCCCGCACCAATGAAAAGGCAGAGACGGTCGCCACCCGCAAGGCGTCCCAGCAGGCGATCGAAGGTCTGGCTGCGGTGTTGCCCGAGTTTCTGGGCGGCTCGGCCGATCTGACCGGCTCCAATCTGACGAACTGGAAGGCCAGCAAGGCCGTGCGCATGTCCAACGAAGGGCTGCAGTGGGGCAATCACGTCAACTACGGCGTGCGCGAGTTCGGCATGAGCGCGATCCTCAACGGCATTGCGCTGCATGGCGGCTATATCCCGTTCGGCGGCACTTTCCTGACGTTCTCCGATTACAGCCGAAACGCGCTGCGCATGGCGGCGTTGATGAAAATCCGCTCGATCTTCGTGTTCACCCACGATTCGATCGGGCTTGGCGAGGACGGCCCGACCCACCAATCGATCGAACATGTGTCGAGCCTGCGTCTGATTCCGCACATGGATGTCTGGCGTCCGTGCGACACGGTCGAGTCGGCCGTCGCATGGATCGCCGCGATCGAGCGCCATGGCGCTCACCAGAGCGGGCCCAGTTGCCTGGTCTTGAGCCGCCAGAACCTGCCGTTCGTGGCGCGCGAGCCTGACCAGATCGCGGCGATTCGTCGCGGCGGCTACGTGCTGCGCGATGCGGCCAATGCCAAGGTCGCCCTGCTGGCCACCGGCTCCGAGGTCGACCTGGCGCTCAAGGCGGCCGCCGCGCTGGCCGATGAAGGCATCGCCGCGCGCGTGGTCTCGATGCCGGCGACCACCGTGTTCGATCGCCAGGAAGCGGCCTACCGCGCCAGCGTCCTGCCCAAGGGGATGCCGCGCGTGGCGATCGAAGCCGGCGTGAGCGATTTTTGGCACAAATATGTCGGACTCGAGGGCGGCGTCGTC
>JAGXBI010000274.1 GCA_018971155.1 Burkholderiales bacterium | reverse complement strand
CCTTAGCGGGCCGCGGCGCGTACTCGTCGTGGCGGCGCCACCACACGCCGGTCTCGTTGCGGCCCAGGGGAGCCCGGTCGAGCCACTGGTACATGCCCCACAAGCCGTCAAGGCCGCGCGCGTAGGTGGAGTAGGTGTGGTAGATCACGCCGTTCTCGCGTACGAAGGTGCTCATGCCGGGCCGCTCACGCACATAAGTGGCCGCGTCGGTGCCGCAGGTGGCAGCCATATCGGAGACGATCTGCGGCGGCGCCGCTTCGTCCATCGCGTGACCGCCGCGCCGGTAGTTGTATTCGATCTGTCCTTCGCGCTGCTGCGCCTCGGTAAATGAAACGTTGAAGTCGAAGTTGAATTCGCCGCCGTGCGCCGAGGCCCACGGGAAATGCCAGCCCATGCGCTCGCGATAGGCCAGCAGCCTGGCCAGCGGCGCGCGCGACACCGCCGCGAGCGTGACGTCGTGCTGCGCCAGATGGCTGACGAAGCCGTCGAAACCGTCGGCAATCGCCGAGCACGACGGGCATCCGGCCTGATAGTCGGGGCCGAACATGAAGTGATAGACCAGCAATTGCGAGCGGCCCTCGAAGAGGTCGGCCAGGGTGGCGCTGCCGTGCTCGGTATCGAACCGGTAGGTCTTGTCGACCTTGACCCAGGGCAGCGCCTGACGGCGCCGCGCCAGTTCGTCGCTGCGTCGGGTGAAGTCCTTTTCTGCCTCGAGAAGTTCGAGTCGTGCTGCCAGCCATGCTTCGCGCGTGGCGGTGGGATGAAGCGTCGTCATGCTTGCCTCCGTTGGGTTTGCCGTGTCGGTCGCATCGCCTGCGATCCGAGCCGCGGCGGGATTGTCGTGGCCAGGGGCCCGTTTGCGCCAAATGCCTGCTTGCTTTTGGCGTGAACAGGTCCTAGATTAGCCGCGGGTATCCAACGGCGGGAGTGACAAGTGTGGCGGGATTTCGATGGACTCGATAATCACGGCGGCGGCCCGCGCGCTGGCCGCGGGTGATCCGCTCGGCGCGCTCAATCGCGTGGCCTTGCGCGACGATGCCCCGGCACTGGCGCTGCGCGGCATCGCGATGGCCCAGTTGGGTGATTGGGCGCGCGCCAAGGCGCTGCTGCGCCAGGCGGCGCGCGCGTTCGGCCAAAGGGAGCCGGTAGCCCGCGCGCGCTGTGTGGTCGCCGAAGCGGAGATCGCGCTGGTCTCGCGCGATCTGGCCTGGCCGCCCAGGACGCTCGAGGCTGCCCGGGCGACGCTCGAGGCGCACGGCGATTTCGTCAATGCGGCCCATGCCGGCTATCTCGAAGTGCGACGCATGGTGCTGATTGGCCGGCTCGGCGAGGCCGAGCAGCGGCTGGCCGCACTGGCCCCCGCGCCTTTACCGGCCGCCCTGCGCGCCGCGCACGAATTGATCGTCGCCGGCCTGGCGATGCGGCGCTTGCAAACGCAGGCAGCCCGCGCCGCGCTTGACGAGGCGTCGACGGCCGCGCGCGAGGCAGGCATTCCGGCGCTGATGGCCGAAGTCGACGGTGCCCGCCAAGTGATGAATGCGCCGGCCGCGCGCCTGATCGAGCGGGGACGGAGCACATCGTTGCTGCTCGACGAGGTCGAGGCATTGCTGAGCTCGCATGCGCTGGTGATCGACGCGTGCCGCTACGCGGTGCGCAGCGCCGGCACGGTGGTGTCGCTGGCGCGGCGCCCGGTGCTGTTCACGCTGGCCCGCGCGCTGGCCGAGGCATGGCCCGCCGATGTATCGCGCGATGCACTGATCGTCCGTGCCTTTCGCGGCAAGCATGCGGACGACTCGTACCGTGCGCGCTTGCGCGTGGAAATCGGACGCCTGCGCGTGGCGCTGCGCCCGTTGGCGGGCATTGGCGCGACTGCGCGCGGCTTCGCGCTGATGCCGCACGATGGGCGCGAGGCGGTAGTGCTGGCGCGGCCGGTCGACGATGCGCACGCGGCCATGCTGGCGTTCCTGTCGGACGGCGAGGCGTGGTCGAGCTCGGCCCTGGCGCTGGCGTTGGGCTCGAGCCAGCGCACCGTGCAGCGCGCGCTCGATGCGCTGGCGGCGGCCGGCAAGGTGCAGCCGTGCGGGCAGGGGCGGGCGCGCCGCTGGATGATGCCGCCACTGCCGGGATTCGCGACGACCTTGTTACTCCCTGCCGCGCTGCCGGGTGGCTAGAATCGAAGCGTGCATCAAAACACAACGCCACAACCGGAGCTAACGATATGGCAAAGACGAATCGATCGGCCGCCGAAATCATCGGCGAATTGGGCCCCTTCGCGGAAGTCGAAGCCGTGCACGGGGTGAGCTACGACGGCCGGCACGTGTGGTTTGCGGCCGGCGATTCGCTCAAGGCGGTCGACCCGGCCAGCGGGACGATACTTCGCTCGATCGACACTGCCGCGCACGCCGGCACCGCGTTCGACGGCCGGCATTTGTATCAGATCGCCGAGAGCCGCATTCATAAGATCGACCCCCGCACGGGCGAGGTGCTCGGCTGGATCCCTGCGCCCGAGGGCGGCGCGGCGGGCCTGGCCTGGGCCGAGGGCATGCTGTGGGTGGGGCAATATCGTGCGCGCAAGATTCATCAGGTCGATCCGGAAACCGGGGCGATTCTGCGCACTATCGAGTCCAACCGTTTCGTCACGGGCGTGACCTGGGTCGACGCCGAACTCTGGCACGGCACGTGGGAGGACGAGCAGAGCGAGCTGCGGCGTATCGATCCACTCAGCGGCGAGGTGCTCGAGTCGCTGGAGATGCCGCCCGACACGATCGTCGCGGGGCTCGAATCCGACGGTGGCGAACGCTTCTTCTGCGGTGGCGGCGATAGCCGAAAAGTGCGCATCGTGCGCCGGCCCCCGCGCGCGGCCGAGGAGCTGGCCGAGGCTGCCGCCAGGCAAGCAGCCCCTTCGGCTCGCGCGTGAGCTTACGCGGTGGCCGCCTGGGCGCCCGGCGCCGCCGCATTGAAGCGTGCCAGGAACTGTCGCGTCGCGGCCTGTTGCGGCGCATCGATCACCTGGGCGGGCGGGCCAGCTTCGACCACCACGCCGTCGCGCATGAAGATCACGCTGTCGGCCACTTCCCGCGCGAAAGCGATTTCATGGGTGACCAGCAGCATGGTCATGCCTTCGTCGGCCAGTTGCCGGATCACGTTGAGCACTTCGCCGACCAGTTCCGGATCGAGCGCCGAGGTGGCCTCGTCGAACAGCATCACCTGCGGCTGCATCGCCAGCGCGCGGGCGATCGCCACGCGTTGCTTCTGCCCGCCCGAGAGCTTGTCGGGGTAGGTGTCGGCGCGCTCGGCCAGCCCCACGCGGGCGAGCAGCGCCATGGCTTTTTCGTGCGCGGCATCCTTGGGCATCTTGCGCACGGTGACCATGCCTTCCATCACGTTGCGCACCGCGCTCATGTGCGGGAACAGGTTGAAGTGCTGGAACACCATGCCGGTGTTGGCACGAAACGCCGCCAGCTTGCGGTCGCCCGGGATGTGCGAGGCGGTGCCGTCGAAGGTGATGGCGTGATCGCCCACGCGAATGCGCCCGCCATCGGGCTGGGTGAGCAGGTTCACGCAGCGCAGCAGCGTCGACTTGCCCGAACCCGAAGGCCCGATGATGGCCACCACGCTGCCTTTTGCCACGCGCAGCGAAATGTCGCGCAGCACCACGTTCTGCCCGAATCGCTTGCTGAGGTTGTCGATTTCGATCATGCATTCGTCCATGCTCAGCTCCTGTCCTGTTGCGCGAGCCGCGTTTCGAGCCGCTTGGAGAAAACGGTGGCCGGAAACAGCACGATGAAATAGCCGATCGCCACGATCGTGTAGCACTCCAGCGGGCGGTACAACTCGTGTGCGGCGCTTTGCCCCTGGTAGAGCAGATCGGGGATGGCCAGTACCGAGAGCAGCGAAGTGTTCTTGAGCTGCATGATCGACTGGCTCATGAGCGGCGGGATCATGCGCTTGAAGGCTTGCGGCAGCACGATGCGGCGCATGATCTGCGGGCGGGTCATGCCGATCGCCTGGCCGGCCTCGGTCTGGCCCAGATCGATCGACACGACCCCGGCGCGGAAGATTTCGGCGTAGAAGGCGCCACCGTAGAGTGCCAGCGCGAGCACGGAAGCGGTGGCCGGCGAGATCTGGATGCCGCTGAGTACAGGCAGCGCGTAGTAGAACCAAATGAGCTGTACCAGCACGGGCGTGCAGCGAAACAGTTCGACATAGGCGCGTGCCGGGCCCGAGATCAGCACGCTTTTCGACAGGCGGGCCAGGCCCGCCGCGAGTCCGACGATCAGGCCGAGCGCCACGCACGCCACGGTAAACATCAAGGTGTAGAGCAAGCCGTTGAGCAGCAAATGCCGGTATGGCCAGAGCGCCCCGAAATCCCAGTGATACACATCGTCTCCTGTTGCCCGGGCACTGCAACGCGCGCCCTGTTAATATCTGCGGCAAAACGCCACTCCTGGATCAAGATGCGGCCGCTCGGAATTCTGATGCTCGATACCCGTTTTCCCCGACCGGTGGGAGATCTCGGCAACCCCGCGACGTTCGCATACCCGACGGTGCTCAAGCGTATCCCAAATGCGTCGCCCGCGCGAGTCATTCACGACCAGGCCGCCGGCCTGGTGAGCGCATTTTGCGAGGGCGCCCGCGAACTCGAGCACCAGGGTTGTGCGGCGCTCGTCACCAGTTGCGGCTTTATGGTGCTGCATCAGCAGCGCCTTGCCGCGGCCGTGTCGATTCCGGTGGCGACGTCTTCGCTGCTGCTGATTCCGCTGCTCAAGGCGCTATTCTCAACCGATGGGAAAGTCGGTGTGTTGACCGCTTCGGCGGCGGCGCTCTCGGCGGCGCATCTGGCTGCCGCGGGCGCGCCGGCCGACACGCCGGT
>JAGXBI010000273.1 GCA_018971155.1 Burkholderiales bacterium | reverse complement strand
CTTCGAGGCCAGGTGCGAACCGACCGAACTCAGCTTCGTGCGCTCCTTCCACCTCATCCAGCACGAGATGATGTGGGCCGCTCGCACGCCGGCGCTTGCCAAGCTTCCCGCAGTTCTTAAACGGCTGCGTGAGCACCTCAAGCGGCTCACCAACGAAAATCGACCCGACCGCAAATGCGATCGGGTCGTCAAATCGCGACCCCTCCGCTACACCGTTCGGTACCTACAAAAAGACCTTAACTGAACGGCATTAACCCTGACGGGTGGCTTTTTTTCAAAGGGGCCGCCGGACTGCGGCCGAGCTATGCCGCGATGGTGCCGGAGGTAGTCGCCTCGCGAGCTCCGGGCGGCTCGATTTTCAGCGTGTGCTGGTGGTAGGCCGCCAGACTGTCGCGATGGGCGACGCTGATGATCGCGGTGTGCGGCAGGCGCTCGAGCAGCGTGTCATACAAGCGCCGTTCGGTGGCAACATCCAGCGCACTGCTGGCTTCATCCAGAAAGAGGTAGTCGGGGCGCTGCAACAACGCGCGTGCCATCGCCAGCCGCTGCTGCTCGCCGGGAGACAAGCGGTTTTCCCAGTGTCCCGATTCGTCGAGCCGCTCGGCAAGCCCGTCGAGCTGACACGCGACGAGCACGTCTCGACAAGCCTCATCCGAAAAGTCTGATGCCTCCGACGGGTAGCACAGCGCTGCCTTGAGCGTGCCGATCGGCAAATAGCTTTGCTGAGGCAGGAACATCATGCGTTCGCGCGCCGGCGTTTCGATTTGGCCTTGGCCGAACGGCCAAAGTCCGGCCAGTGCCCGCATCAGTGTACTTTTGCCGCTGCCCGAAGGTCCGGAAATCAACCAGCGCGCGCCGGCTGGGATATGAACGGCGCCGACCTGCGTGAGCGGCGCACCGTTGGGCAGATTCAACTGCAGATCATGCGTGGCGAGATCGTGCCCGGTCTGGACCTGAATGCCGTCGACAGGATCGGGCAAATGCATGATGCGATGAAATTCCCGCAACCGGTTGACGGTGGCTTTCCAGTCGGCCAGTGTCGAATAACTGTTGATGAACCAGGACATGGCGCCGCTGACCTGGCCGAACGCATCGGCCATGCGAAACAGCAGTCCGAGCGACAGCGCGCCGGCAAAATAGCGCGGCGAAGCAGCCAGCAGGGGAAAGATGCTCGAAACCTGGCCGTAGATCGAGTTGGCGAACATCAGGCGCTTCGTGTAGCGCATGATCAGCCACCAGTTGTCGCGAATATGGCTGAAAGCCGCGCGAAAACGCTGCGTCTCGGCTGCCGCGCCGCGATAGAAGGCGACCTGTTCGGCGTTTTCCCGCAAGCGCACCAGCAGGAAACGGAAATCCGCCTCGACTTGCTGTTGGCGGTAACTGATCGACGTCAGCGGCCGGCCGACTTTGTGGATCATGAACGACCCGAGCAGCGCATACAGCGCGGCGGCCCACACCATGTAACCGGGAATGCTCACGTGCATCGTGCCCAGCGCAAACGACAGCGCGCCCGACAGGGTCCACAGTATGACGATGAACGAAATCAGCGTGACGACGTTCGACAGCAGATCGAGCGACAACGCGAGCGTGCTGGTTGCCAGCGAGCGCAGGTCTTCCGAGATACGTTGGTCGGGGTTGTCGACCAGATGGTCGCGCTCGATGCGGTAGAAGGCGCGATCCCCCAGCCATTGATCGAGGTAGCGGTCGGTAATCCACTGGCGCCAGCGAAACTCCAGCATCTGCTGGTAGTAGATGCGGAACGTCGCCAGGAAAATGAAGCTGAAGGCCAGGATGGTGAATTCGATCAGCGACGATTTGAAAACAGCCCAGTCGCGGTGCTCCAGCGCATTGTAGAAGTTGGTGTTCCAGGCATTCAGGCGAACATTGATGTAGACGATGCCCAGATTCATGGCGATCACCAGCACCAGCAGGCCGCGTGCCAGCCATCGCTCTTCGGAGAACCAGTAGGGGCGGATCAAACGCCAGGGACTGATGGATTTCATGATGTATCTGCGTTGGTCGGGGAGGGCAACGCCTCGTCGATCGGCGATCGTTTGACCGAGCGCGGCGAGTTACGTTGCATTGTCATTGCAATCGCAAATGACGAAAACGGGACCTATCGTAACCCAAGTGCTCTTGCGCGGCGGCAAGTCTTTGTGTTGTAATGCTTTCGGGCGAAACAGGGGTGCTTCGCGGCATGACCGCGAGGCTGAGAGAAACCCTTTGCACCCGACCCGGATAATACCGGCGTGGGAAGTTTCCGACTCCTCCAGTAGTCATCTGGCGGGTATGGTGCCAAGCACCTGTTTCGTCCTTGATGCAGCAGCCAGGCAGAAAGGATTCCATGCACCCGCAAAACCAATATCCCGATTTCATTGGCGCCGCGCCATGTCCCGGCGTTGTCCCGTCGCGCGGTCGCGCCGAGCCCGGAGCGCCGCGAGCATGAGTGCCTTGTCGACACGTCCGGATATTGCCGTGCTGGGCGGCGGCCTCGCCGGCCGCCTGTGCGCCTGGCGTCTGGCGCGCCAGGGGTACGAGGTTGCGTTATACGAGCGGGGCGGACCGGACGGCACGCAAGCCGCCGCTTGGGTGGCCGCCGCGATGCTCGCGCCACTGGGCGAGGCAGCGGTCGCCGAGCCCCTGATCGTCGACATGGGGGCCGCGGGCCTGCTTTGCTGGCCCGAATTGCTCGCCGCGCTGCCGCGCCCCGTCTTCTTTCAGCGCAACGGCACGCTCGTCGTCTGGCATACGCCGGATCGCGCCGAAGCGATCATGTTTGAGCGGCGCCTGCGCGCCAATGCACCACCGGCCCTGCTCGACGGCGGTGTGCAGCCGTTGAACCAGGCAACGCTCGGCGACGTCGAGCCCACCCTGGCGCAACGCTTTGCCGAAGGTTTGCTGCTGCCCAACGAGGGGCAGCTCGACAATCGCCAATTGCTGGCGGCGCTCGGCGAGGGCCTGCTGGCCGAGGGCGTGCGCCTGCACTGGCATCAAGCGATCGACGACGCCGCGCCGCCCGAGGCCGGACTGATCCTCGACTGCCGCGGTCTTGGCGCGCGTGCTGCCTGGCGTGGTCTGCGCGGAGTGCGTGGCGAAGTCGTGCGCCTGCACGCACCCGGCATCGGCCTGCGCCGGCCGGTACGCCTGTTGCATCCGCGTTATCCGATCTATATTGCCCCGAAGCAGGACGACGTTTACGTGATCGGTGCGACCGAGCTGGAGTCCGACGACATGTCGCCGGTCAGCGTGCGCTCCGCGCTCGAGTTGCTGTCGGCGGCTTTCTCGCTGCATCCCGCCTTTGGCGAGGGGCGCATTCTCGAGCTCAATTCCCAGTGCCGCCCGACCTTGCCGGATCATCTGCCGAGCGTGTGCTGGAACGGCGCGCGCACGATTCGCGTCAACGGCCTGTATCGGCACGGTTATCTGTTGGCGCCGGCCGTGACCGGCGAGGCCTGCGCGCTGGTCGAAGCCGTCCTGGCGCAGCGTGCCGCGCCGGTCGCCCAGGGACATTTCAAGCAATGGTGCGAGCAACGCGCCTGGCCGGCACTGTTCCATCTGGAGGAGCACTGAATGACGATGGAAATCACTATCAATCAGCAAGCGCTGAAGCTTGCCGAGAACGCCTCGTTGAGCGACGCGCTGGCCGCGTTCGGCGCGCAGCCGCCGTTCGCGGCGGCGGTCAATGGCGACTTCGTGCCTAAGGCCCAGTACGGCGCGCGGCAACTGCGCGCAGGCGATCGCGTCGACGTCGTGCAGCCGGTGGCGGGAGGTTGAGATGAGTCAGGTACTGGATGTGTTCACACTCTACGACGAGCCATTGACGAGCCGGTTGTTGCTCGGCACGGCCCGCTATCCTTCTCTGCAGGTTCTCGAGCAGGCGATTGCCGAAGCGCGGCCCGGCATGGTGACGGTGGCGCTGCGGCGGCAGCTGTCGGGCCAGGGCGGGCAGGGCGCCGGCAGCCATTTCTGGGAGGCGCTGCGCCGTCTCGAAGTGCCGGTGCTGCCGAATACAGCGGGTTGCCACTCGGTTCCCGAAGTGATCAACACTGCGATGATGGCGCGCGAAGTGTTCGAGACCGACTGGATCAAGCTGGAACTGATCGGCGACGACTACACCCTGCAGCCCGATCCATTCGGTCTGGTCGAGGCGGCCGACAAGCTGGTCCAGGCAGGTTTCAAGGTGCTGCCGTACTGCACCGAAGATCTGGTGCTGTGCCGGCGCCTGCTCGACGTCGGCTGCCGCGCGCTGATGCCGTGGGGCGCGCCGATTGGCACCGGCAAGGGCGTCATGAATCCCTATGGGTTGCGGGTGCTGCGCGACCGGTTGCCGGATGTGCCGCTGCTGGTCGACGCCGGCCTCGGCCTGCCTTCGCATGCATGTCAGGTCATGGAGTGGGGTTTCGACGGCGTGCTGCTCAATACCGCGGTGGCCCAGGCGACCCATCCGGTGGCCATGGCAAGCGCCTTTGCCAAAGCCGTGGCGGCCGGCCGTGACGCGTTCCTGGCCGGGCCGATGCCGGAGCGCGCGAGCGCGCATGCCAGCACGCCGGTGGTCGGCGTGCCGTTCTGGCATCAGGTGGAGGACCCACGATGAGCGCGGCGATGCGAGCGGTGTTTGTCTCGGCCGATGGACCCGGGCGCCAGCGCCGGGCCGAACGGATCAGCCAGGCGCTGGCGCCGTGGCAGGCGCGCAGCGAGACGGCGTGGCGCCTGCATCTGCAAGTGCCGCCCACCGTCGGGCCCGGCGACTTGCTGTGCCTGCGGGCGGCGCCCGCCGAGGCCGATGTGAGGCGCTGGCTCGCTGCCGGCGCTGTCGTGCTGGCAAGCACGCGCGCAGCCGATGGCAGGGTGTGCGACACCTTGCACACGGCCGAGCGCGC
>JAGXBI010000272.1 GCA_018971155.1 Burkholderiales bacterium | reverse complement strand
CAATCCCGACGGCAAGATTCGGCCGTATGTCGGGGCCGGGATCAATTACACGCTGTTCTATAACGACAACCTGAAGGCTGGCGCCCAACCGGTATCGATCGATCGCAGCAGCGTCGGGCCGGCGCTGCAAATCGGCATGGATGTCCAGTTGACCAAGCGCGTCTTTCTGAATGCGGATATCAAGAAGCTCTGGATCCAGACTGACGCATCGGCCGGCGGCGTGCCGCTGGGTACGCTCAAGATCAACCCGCTGGTCGTCGGCGTCGGGGTGGGGATGAAGTTCTGACGGGTGATTCGAGGCCGAACGTGCCGAGCACCCCGCCCGCCACGTCCGGCTGCAGCGCCCACCGCTGCCGGCATCACGCCGAATCGCCCGTTACTTGTCGGGGGCGCCGGCCAGGATCCACTGCACGACCGTCTTGATGTCGGCATCGCTCATGTTGGGGTGCGCCGGCATCGGGACAACGCCCCATACGCCCGAGCCGCCGTTTTTGACCTTGCTCACCAATTGCGCCTCGGCACCCTTATCGCCCTTGTATTTGGCCGCCACGTCGCGGAAAGCCGGACCGAGGATTTTGCGATCGACCGCGTGGCAGCCCATGCAGGCATTGGCGGCAACGATTTTCTTGGCCCGGGCCACATCGACCGCATGCGCCATCGACACGCCGGCCATCAGTAACGCGGCAAGAACCACCTGTTTCATTTCGACTCCTTGCGATTTTTTGTCAATTCGCGATGCGGCAGCACGCACGGCTCACCGCCGCATCCGGCCGATATTTTGATCGAACCGCAAGAATTCAGCCAGCCGGGTTTCCCGATAATTCGGATTCGTCCGGCCGTGTGCCGACGCGGGCAGCCATCTAGTCGAACCGGTAGGAGTAGGCGGCGTTGACGCGCAACGACCGGTTATTGCTGTTGGCCGGCTTGTCGGCGACCGGCTTGGCCAGCGAAAGATCGAAGGTATAGTGCCGTTGGTCCGACACGCGCACGCCGAGCGCGAGCGAGGCCAGCTTATCGTGCTGCAGTTGCCCCCGATTCAGATAAACCCGCGCGGTGTCCGCTTCGATATAGGGCTGCACCGTTTTCAGCCAGGCAAAGCCGGTACGGAACAACCGGTTGAATTCGATCGACGCGCCCCAGCCGGAATCCCCGGCGACTTCGCCGGCCGGATAGCCCAGCCCGAAACGCGTGCCACCGAAAGTCGCCTGCTCCGGGGTAGGCACGGTGTTCGGACTGTATTGGCCGGTGGCCGCCAGCACCACGCCAAACCGATGCGGCAACACGAAACTCTGTGTTGCGCTGGCGACATAGCGTGTGAACCCAAGGTCATAGGGGCCCAGCGCCGGCGAGTTGGAGCTCTGACTGGCCCCCAGTCCGTTGATGCCCTTGTAAATGGCGATCGACGCGCTGCGCGCTTGCTTCGGTGTGGTTTCGTTGTAGCTCAATTGCGCATTGGCGACACGAATGTTGACCTTCGAGGTGGCGTTTGCCGCACTGACCGTCGATTGGTAGCTGTCGCTGTTTTCGACCGCATAGACCCCACCGCTGCCGACCAGCCGGCGCTGGTTGTTGAGCACGAACGGGTAGCTCAGCGTGGCGCCGGCCCGCTTGTTGTCGATGTGCCGCGTGAGGTTGTCGTCGATCAGCGTCTGGTCGTGCGGCACGCCGCGGTAATGAGACGCATCGAGCTTGAGCGACAGGCCGTTGCTGCCGATCATCTGGGAGTACGACGCCGCGTAATACTCTTCGTGGTTCGGCCCCTTTGGCACGATAGTGGCGAACTGCATTTGCTCGCCGAGCGGCGTGAGTCCGTTGGTCGTCACTGTGATCAGCCCGCGCAGGCCCGGGTCGCTGGTACCCAGCGAGACGCCCACCGCAATCGGCTTGCGCTGCACATCCAGCGTCAGGTCGGTCGCGCCATCGGTACGCATGGGTGGTTTCATATCCGCCTTGATGCGCATACCCGGCACGAGGGTCAGCACGTTCAGGTAGCGCTCGAAAGTGGCG
Source organism: Burkholderiales bacterium (assembly GCA_018971155.1). Taxonomy (GTDB): domain Bacteria; phylum Pseudomonadota; class Gammaproteobacteria; order Burkholderiales; family Burkholderiaceae; genus Pandoraea. The sequence goes on along the minus strand of JAGXBI010000272.1, from coordinate 2,873 downwards.
CGTTTCAACGGCCGTTCGGCCTGGATGTGAGCTGCGATTGCCTCGAGCTTGGCGCGCGAGGGTCCGGGGTTACCCGTAATGCGCGTGTGCGCGACATAACCCTCGACGACGACGATTTTCACGAAGCCATTCTTGAAGTCCTGCGCGGGCACGAAGCCGAACGACAGCAGATAACCGTGCTGCTGGTAAAGCTTGGTGACGTCGTTGGCGCGCGCGACCAATTCCCCGATCGTGACCTCATGGCCGGCCAGTGGCGCGAATAGCTTGGCGACTGTCTCGAATGGAATGCTTTTGACGCCCTCGATACCGAATTTGACCGGAACGATCTTGCGCGCGAGCAAGGCTTGAAGCGCTTGCTCCTGGGTCGGAGTCTGCAAATGGAAAGTCGGTGGCGCGATCTGGGGCGCCTGAATGGTCGGCAACGTGTCCATCGGGTTGCCCCGCAATGGACTGCCGTCCCCGGCATGTGCACTGGCGATCGCCCCGGCGGCAAGCGTCAGGCCCAGTGCGAATCGCATCCGCCGATGGCGTCCGGCACGCGCCCCCGGCGACGTCGATGCTTTTGCCATTGCGCCCCTCCCGTTATTTTTATCCACTGCCCCGCAGTGTACCGAGATATTTGGCTTAACGAAATAACGACGTACTAGAGGGAGATCTCTTATAAATCGGGGTCACAAACAACAGGCCGGCCAGCGTCATCGCTTGGCCGGCCTGTTACCCGTTGCCGGGCAAAGACCCGCTTACTTCGGTGCCCCGGATTGCGAGGCAGGTGTCGCGGGAATCACCGGTGCATCGCTGATCGGGGCCGGGGTCGAGAGCGGCGTCGTGCTGACGTTGCCGATCGGCACGGCGCTGGTGGTCGCCGTGTCGTCGGCCGGTTCGGCCGGCTGCGGTGTTTTCGCGGCCTGCTCGGTCAGGCGTTGTGCGTCTTCCGGCTGGATATATTCGAACACCTTCACGACTTTATCCACGCCAGGCACACGGCTGGCAATATCCGCGCCGCGGGCGCCTTCGGCCGGCGTGACCAACCCCATCAGATAGACGTCGGAGCGCTCGGTGACGACCTTGAACACGTTGGCGGAGATATCCTTGGCGGCAACCAGCGATGCCTTGACCTTACTGGTGATCCACGCGTCATTGGCCCGCGAGGAGAGCGAGCTGGCGCCGGAGATGGCCAGCGCGTTGACCACGCCACGCACGTTTTGAATGCCCTTGACGATGTTTTCCGCTTCCTGGCGGGTCGCCTGATCCGGCACTTCGCCGGTCAGCAGCACGCGCCGATTGAAAGAAGTGACGTTGACATGCGCGACGTCGGGCAGATTGCTGTTCAGGTCGCTGATCGCCTTGACCTGAATCTCCCGGTCTTCGGTCTGCGCCCCCAGCGAGCGTCGATCGGTAGCCACCAGAACGCCTCCGGCCGCGCCGCCAAGCAGCAGCAAGCCGCAGCCCGGCAGCGTCGCCACGGTCGCGGCCAACAGCACGCCGGTGCACAGATTTCTGATAGAACGTCGTGAAATCATCAAAATGCTCTCCTTCAGGCTTCAAGCGAAACGGGGTCAGGGCTCAATCGCCAAGCAGCATGGCATCGATGCCATCGCACAAACAGTGAATCGTCAGCAAGTGCACTTCCTGGATGCGCGCGGTACGCTCGTGCGGCACGCAAATATGCACGTCCAGTTCGGTCAGCGCGTCGCGAATCTTGCCGCCGCCACGGCCGGTCAGCGCCACGACGGTCATGTCGCGCTCGTGCGCCTCTTCGATCGCGGCCAGGATATTGGCCGAATTGCCGCTCGTGGAAATCGCCAGCAGCACGTCCTCGGGTTGCCCGAGCGCGCGCACCTGCTTGGCGAAGATGCTGTTGAAATCGTAGTCGTTACCGATTGCAGTCAGGATGGAACTGTCGGTGGTCAATGCAATCGCGGGCAGGCCTGGGCGCTCGCGCTCGAAGCGGCCGATCAGCTCGGCGGCAAAATGCTGGCAATCGGCGGCCGAGCCGCCATTGCCGCAGGCCAGCACTTTGTTATTGTTGGCCAAGGCGGTAAACATGAGTTCGGTGGCCGCCTCGATCGGCGCCGCCAGAGTCTCCAGTGCGGCGAGCTTGAGTTCGGCACTGTCACGGAATTGTTGCTGAATGCGTTCGATCGACATGATGTTATCGCGGAGCTATCGTTGATTCGGGTACGCCGCTGGTTGCATCCCGGCACACCGCCAGTGCGCAAGTTTAACAGGCCGCATCATGCTCATCCGCTCCCATCGAACGCATTGCGCACCCACTGCGGGGCGGCGTCGGGCGGGCCATCGAAGGCGATCACGTCGAACCGGCAGGCGGGCCATGCCGCGGTCTGCGTGGCCAGGTAGTGCTCGGCCGCCGCTACCAGACGCTGGCGCTTGCGCGTTGTCACGCTCTCCAGCGCACCGCCGAAATCGTGTTTGCGCCGGGCACGCACTTCGACAAACACCAGCACCCCGTCGGGATCGCGCATAATGAGATCGATTTCGCCGCGACGGCATCGATAATTGCACGCCACCAACGTCAGCCGCTGGCGTCGCAGGTATTGCAGCGCACGAGCCTCGTACGCCGCACCGAGCTGATTCGACATGAGTCCACTGAAAAAGTTGTTAATTTTTTACCTATTCCCGGAGTCGGCCGCATGACCTCCCTGCTTGCCCTGGCCGACGATCAGCATTACCCCAGCGGCGCCCTGTACGTGGTCGCCACGCCGATCGGCAATACCGCCGACATCACGCTACGGGCGTTGCACGTGTTGGGTCTGGTCGACGCCGTGGCGGCGGAAGACACCCGCAACAGCGCGCATCTGCTGGCGCGCTACGGCCTGGAAAAACCGCTGCTGTCGGCCCACGAGCACAACGAG
>JAGXBI010000271.1 GCA_018971155.1 Burkholderiales bacterium | reverse complement strand
GACAGCAAGGATGCGTCGAACTGGCTCCATGGAATATCCTTTTCCATGTTCCATCGCACGGCCTCCAGCGACCTGTATAGCTCGGGATACAACATTCCGTCCATTTCATTACCCCCAAGAAGAAGGCCGAAGCCTTCCACATCACCGATCTCAATTCTTAATGAAGTTTACGCAAATAGCAGTGTTTTAGATGCCGCACGCGACATCCGGGCGCTGCGCTCCCGCGCCCCAATGAGAGTGAGTCGGTCAATCCACCTGCCCAACCTGCCCGCCAACACCGTCCCGAGCACGCGGCGATTGCCCGCCGCCCGGGAACCTGGTAACCACCAAGGAAATGATGCCTTGTCAAAGATATTTGCCCGGATCACCCAAAAATCCAAGACAAACCGTTGAATAATAACATAAAATTCCCAATCAACCCGATTCCGTTCCCGCCTGGGCGGCGCACCGGCTGCAGTTCGCATGCCGCTCCTGGCTTGCCAAGTCATGACCGCTGCCTTAGCGTTGGCATTGACGCATCCGCTCGCCGTCTTTTCGGCACAGAAACGCCCATGGAAATCGATCACACAGCGGCCGTGAATCGGCTGATTCGCTTCTTCGAAACGCTGACGCTGCAGAGTATCGCCAATCTGGGTGAATTTTATGTCAGCACCGCATATTTCAAGGATCCGTTCAACGAGGTGCGCAACGTTCAACAGATCGCCGGGATCTTCGCACACATGTTCACCCAGGTGGATGCTCCGCGCTTCGAGGTGACCGCCACGATCGTGCAGGGACACCAGGTTTTTCTGGCGTGGAATTTTCATTTCCACTTGAAACATCGGCAGCACGACGCGCAGCAGATTCGCGGCGCCACGCATCTGCGCCTGGCCGCCGACGGCCGCGTTGCTTACCATCGCGATTATTGGGATGCGGCCGAGGAGCTCTACGAGAAACTGCCGGTGCTCGGCACGCTCATGCGTTTTCTTCGCCGCCGCGCCAGCGCTGCGCAGTGAAGCCGGCGCGGCGTCGCGCTCAATCGGCGGCCATCGCCGGCGGCGCGCCGCCCGAAGCGCCCGGCGCAACGGCCTTCGGTCCACCCAGCCAAAGTTCGACCTTGTCGCGCTGCGCGAACGTATCGGCCTCGCCCAGCGCGATCAATTCCCGGGTGTACTCCGACTCGAACAGCAAATAACTGGCGAATGCCGCGCCCGGCGCATCGGCCGCGCCCAGTCCTCGCAAAATCGCGCGCACCGGAACCGGCAGGCATTTGATGTGGCGCGCCGCGATGGGCTCGATGCGCTGGCTGGGCGCGATCACCAGGACCTCGACCGGTCGCCAGCCGCTGCCGCTCAGGTCGGCGTCGGCAACGTAACGCAGCACATTATTGATATGGTTCAGACGCTCGACGTCGGCGCTCAGGCCATCGAGAAACACGCTGGCAAGCGCCTGGCCGCCAATTTGCGCCAGACTCGGATAGCCGGGCGCCGGCTCGCCGCTGCTGTCCACGCCATATTGCGCATGGGCCGCGCCGATCACCAGAATCCGCGAGGCGCCAAGATGAATTGGCGGGCTGAGCGGCGCGATCTGGCGCATGGATCCATCGCCGAAATATTCCAGATGCCCGTCCAGTTCGAGGGGCACTGCCGGAAACAGGAAGGGGATCGCGCTGGAAGCAAGCAGATGCTCGACGCTCAGCCGCACCTGGCGCGCAATGCGTTGGGTGCGTACCCACGGTTGAATCGGTTGGGCGCCTTGGTAAAAAGTGACATGCTGGCCGGACGAATAACTCAACGCGGTGATCGACAGCGCATGCAACATGCCAGTGCGGAAAATGCGCTCCAGACGATCCAGGTCCATCGCCCGGCGCAGCAGTTCGGCCAGCGGCGAGCAATCGAACAACGATCGGGGTGCGCGTCGCAGCGCCCAGCCCAGCGACAAGGCGGTCAACCAGCGCGAGCCGACCGCCATGATGCCGAGCGAGTCCGCGCGAAAAACCTGGTCAGCATGAAACCCCTCCCAGACCTGCACCAGGTCGGCGATACCCGCCTGAAAGTCGTCGGCGCGGCAGGCCACGGCAGTGGCATTGATGGCTCCGGCAGAGGTGCCGCAAATCACCGAGAAAGGCAACGCCCGGCGCGCCGGCGCGAGTTCGCGCATGATGGCGGCGATGCCTTTGAGCACGCCAACCTGGTAGGCGGCGCGCGCGCCGCCGCCCATCAGCACCAGTGCCGTTGTCGGCCCCGCCATACTCGCTCCCGCTGATTGGCCGATCGACATCGGCCAGTGCCCGGCCGCTCCCGCGGATCAGGCCGCGCCAGCCGGCTTGCGCGGCGATTTATCCGCTGTCTTCCTGCCCGCGCCCTTGGCCGCCGCCTTCGCGGCAGGCTTCGCTGCCGACGGGGCCGACGCTGCCGATGCGGATTGCGCTGCGGCGGCGATCTGCTCGAACTGATCACGCACGGCATTCCACCAGAGATTCGGGTCCAGCGCGGCATAGGCCGACGCCGCCTCGGCGAAGGGGGACTGGCCGGCGGCCGCAGCGCCGCCCGCACCCGCCTCGCCCGCTGACTCCGGCGCTGGCGCGGCAGGTTCGCTGGCCTGGCTCGGCGCGGCTTGCGCCTTGCCCTGCATACCCTGCGCGGCCGCCCCAAGGCTCGCACCGAACGAGCGCAACGTGGCGTACGTGGCGCGCTGAACCTCGAAAGCCTGAATCGTCGAGCGCAACATATTGACGTTGAGTGTCAGCCACTGTTCGACCGCCCGCATTTCGGCGATGCGCTTTTCCAGTTCTTCCGGGCTCAGCAGCGGCGCGCTGTTTTCCATCAATTGGGTCAAGGGCGCGGTAAACGCCGACGGCGGCGTAAAGGCCTCCCACATTTTCTGGAGAATCTCGAAGCCGTTCGGCAATGCAGCGGATGCGTCGCTCATCGTTGTCTCCCGCAAGGACGTTATCAAATGGTACTCATTACATCATACGCCGCGATGTTCAAAACGGCGCATCCGGGGCGAATCCGGGGGCACGGCGCTCACGCAGCGAAGCGATGCCCTCCTTCACGTCCGGTCCGGAGAATCCCATGAATTCGAGCGCCAGCGAGGTATCGAAAGCCGGACCGGCCGCACGCAGCCAATTGTTGAGCGCGTATTTGGTCCAGCGCACCGCGCTTTGCGAGCCGTGGGCGAGTTTGCCGGCAACTTCGAACGCCTTGGGCAACAGTTCGGACTCGTCGACTGCCAGCGAGACCAGACCGATGCGTTCAGCCTCCTCGCCGCTGACCGGCTCGCACAGCAGCAGGTAATACTTGGCCTTGGCCATGCCGCACAGCAACGGCCAAACGATCGCCGCATGGTCGCCCGCGGCGACACCCAGCCTGGTGTGGCCGTCGATGATGCGGGCATTCCTGGCGACAATCGAAATATCGGCCAGCAGCCCCGCCACCAGCCCCGCACCGACGGCCGGCCCATGCATGGCCGAGACGATCGGCTTGCTGCAATTGATCACGTTGTAGACCAGATCACGCGCCTCGCGCCAGACGCGCGCGCGCACGTCGAAATCGTTCGCCATTTCCTCCACCAACCCAAGATCCCCGCCGCCCGAGAACCCCTTTCCCTCGCCGCGGATCACCACCACACGGGTCTCGGTATCGCGATCGATATCACGCCAGACGTCGGCCAGTTCGCGATGCATTGCCTGGTCGGCGGTCGCCAGACCGCTGCGGTTGGCGCCGGTCCCGTTCATGATCAACTCGAGGATCCCATCGGGATGCCGCTTGAACTCCAGCGCGTGATAATCAGCGTAATCCATGCTTGACTCCATAAAAAATCCCCGCCGCAGCGGGGATATCCGATCCGGCGCAGCGGGCGCTTACTTCACCAGCACCCACTTGCCGTGTTCGATCTCCACCATCACACGGGAGCGCTGATCCAGCCCTTGGTGGTCGGTCTTGCTCATGTTGACCACACCGTTGCTCACGTGCAGGCCATCGGTCGACTCCAGCGCATCGCGCAGCGCCTGACGGAACTCGGCCGTGCCCGGCTTGGCCCTCTTCAATGCCTGCGGAATGGCGTGTTGCAGCAGCAAACCTGCGTCCCATGTGTACGATCCAAATTCCGACACCGAACCCGGGCCGTATTTGGCGTCATACACTTTAGTGTAATTCAGGGCCGGCGCCTTGGCCGGGTTATTGTCGGGCAACTGCGCGGCGACCACCACCGGGCTCGCGGCCAGATAGGTGCCGTTGCAATCCGCGCCGCACACGCGCAGGAAATCGTTATTGGCCACGCCATAGTTGTGATAGATCAGGCCCTTGTAACCACGCTCGACCAGCGTGCGCGGCGGCAAGGCAGCCGGGGTGCCCGCCGCACCCACCACCACCGCGCCCGGCTTGACCTCCAGGATGTGCAGCACCTGGCCCAACACGCTCGGATCGGTCCGGTTGAAGCGTTCGTTGGCGACGATCTTGATTTGATGCAGGGCGGCGAACTTGGCGATCGCGTCGTAAAACGACTGCCCAAGTGCATCGTTCTGCCCAATATACGCGATCGTCTTCACGCCGCGATCGCTGGCGTGCTGAATAATTGCCGAAGCCATCTGCGTGTCGGTCTGCGGCGTCTTGAAGACCCAGGCCCGCTTGGCGTCCATCGGTTCGATGATATGCGCCGAGGAGGCCAGCGAAATCATCGGCGTCTTGGCTTCGGCCACCACGTCGATCATTGCCAGGGAGTTCGGCGTAATCGACGAACCGATAATGGCATCCACGTGATCGTCGTTGATCAATTTCTTGGTGTCTCGCACCGCGGCGGTGGTGTCCGAGGCGTCGTCGAGCACGATGTACTGCACCGGCTGGCCGCCAATTTCATGCGGCAGCAAGGCGATCGTGTTGCGCGCCGGGATGCCCAGCGAGGCGGCCGGCCCGGTCATCGAAAGGACCGCGCCGATCTTGATCTGCGC
>JAGXBI010000270.1 GCA_018971155.1 Burkholderiales bacterium | reverse complement strand
AGCGCCGCGCAGGCCGCCGACGCCGCGCTGCGCTCCGGCGAAATCACCCTGCCGCAGGCGCAGCGGCAAGCGCGGGCGCTGCTCGACCAGCAACTGGCGCTGCAGGCCAACGCCCAACAGATCGCCGAGCGCACCGTGGCGCTGCAACTGCTGACCGGCAGCGGCATATTCGCGACAAAAGGATAGAATGCCGAACTGTACGGGAGCCGCGCCCCGATCCGGTCGATCTGCATCGCCGGCCGGCGCGGCGAAGCGCTGGAGAACGCCAGCAACCCCCTGCCGGTCGAGACGAACCGGGGTCCCGGAAGCGTTGTTCCGGCAGCCCAAGGAGAAATCAATGTTTATTGTCTTGCTTCGCTACGTGAAACCCATCGAGGTGGTCGAGGGCCACGTCCAGGAACACAGGGATTATCTGGCGCGTCACTATGCGGCGGGACACTTCGTGGCCTCCGGGCCCCAGGTGCCGCGCGTGGGAGGCGCCATTCTCGCCCACGGGCTATCTCGCCCGGAACTCGACGCCGTGCTCGCCGAGGATCCTTTCCATCGGGAGCAGGTCGCGCAATATCAGGTCATCGAGTTCGACGCGACCAAGGTCGCCCCAGGGTTCGAGGCGCTGCTCGCGCCCGGTCGCTGATCAGTCCGGCACCTGTTGCCGGCAGACCGTCACAAACAACTGGCGCAGCCAGCGGTGGACCGGGTCTGCCTCCAGGCGTGGATGCCACATCAGCGATACCGTGATGGCCTCGGTGGCCACCGGCAGCTCGAAGGCGCGGATCGCCGCAGTGTCCGCCGGCCCATTGGGCGGCGCGCGCAGGACCGAGGCCGGCACCAGCGCCACCAGATCCGAGGCGCGAGCCACGGCCAGCGCCGCTGAAAAACTCGGCACCACGGCCACCACGGTGCGCGCCAAACCCATCGTGGCGAGCGCCGCATCCACCGGGCCACTCGCATGCCCCTGGCGCGATGCGACCACGTGGCCGAATGACACGTAGCGCGCCGGCGTCACCTCACCGCCGCCGGCAAGCGGATGCGCACTTGCGACGGCGCCCACGAAACGGTCCCGGAACAGCGCCTGCACGCGCACTTCCGGGCCCATCTCGCCCAGCACCCCGACTTCGAGGTCGGCCGCCCCTTCGCGCAGGGGCGTCGCGGTCTTCTCCGCTTTGGCGGCAAAACGCAAGCGCACCAGGGGCGCGGCGGCCGTCACCGCCGCGATGAGCGATGCCCCGAACACTTCCACAAAACCTTCGTTGGTCCGAATCACGAAAGTGCGATCCAGCGTGGGCAAATCCACTGCCGTCGCGGCGGGCCGAAGCATGGCGCGCGCCTCGCACAGCGCGTCCCGGGCCCGCTCGCGCAGGACCTGGGCGCGCGGCGTCGGCACCATGGCCCGGCCGGCGCGCACCAGCAACGGGTCATCGGTGGCCGCGCGCAGGCGAGCCAGCGTGCGGCTCATTGCCGATGGGCTCAAGCCCAGTCGACGTGCCGCGCCCGCGACGCTGCCTTCGGCAAGCAGCGCATCGAGTGCAACGAGCAGATTCAAGTCGGGTTCGGCCATGCGCGAATGCTAGCACGCAGGCATCGCCCCGGCGGGCGCCTGAGCGGGCGTGCGGTGCAGTTATGCAGTGCATCGGCCGCGCCTTCCGCCATGGTCCTCGCGTCGCTATATTGGCGTGACCGGCGCGCTCGCCCGCGATACTCGCCATGCGCGGCTCGCGCGAAGCCGGTTTTGTTCAACTGGAGCCGATTCATGCAATATTCGCCACCGCATAAAACCGCGCTGCTCGTCGGAGCCTCCCGGGGGCTGGGGTTTGCCATGGTCGAGGAATACCTGAAGCGGGGCTGGCGGGTTATCGCCACCGCCCGGGCGATTTCGTCGGACCGCTTGCGCCACCTCGCACAGGATTGCGCCGGCATGCTCGAAGTCGAGACGGTCGACATCACGCTCGAAGACGAAATCGCGGCCTTGCGCTCACGCCTGGCGGAGCGCCGGCTGGATCTGCTTTTCGTGAATGCGGGCGTCAAGAACGACGATCGGCAGACGATCGCCGATGTCTCGACGGCGGAGTTCGTTCGGGTGATGGTGACCAACGCGCTGGCACCGATGCGCGTCGTCGAGGCATTCCAGGATCTCGTCGCGCCGGACGGCACGATCGGCGTGATGTCGTCCGGCCAGGGCAGCGTCGCCAACAACCAGAACGGCAACTACGAGGTCTATCGCGGCAGCAAGGCCGCGCTCAATATGTTCATGCGCAGCTTTGCCGCGCGCCACGCCGCCGGCGCGCGCACCCTGTTGCTGATGGCGCCCGGCTGGGTGCGCACCGACATGGGCGGGCCCGATGCGCGCCTGAGCATCGACGAGAGCATTCCCGCGCTGGTGAGCGTCATCGAGACGCAGCAGGGCCGCCCCGGGTTGCAGTATCTGGATTATCTCGGCCGCGTCGTGCCCTGGTGAGCGCCCATCACACCGACTGCTTCGGCTCGCGGCTGTGATAGCGCTCCGACAGCGCCTCGTACAACGGCGGCGCAAAGAAGCTCGAGACGCGGCTCGCGATGAGCGCGGTGGCCATCATGGCGATCACCAGCGCATGGCCGTTGATCATCTCGATGACAATAACGAACGCGGTAATCGGGCTTTGCGTGACGGCCGCCAGATAGCCGACCATGCCCAGCGCGATAAGCATCGGCAACTGCATTTGCGAGAACACCAGGTGCAGCGTATTGCCGATGCCCGCGCCGATCGCCAGCGAAGGTGCGAACAGCCCGCCCGGCGAGCCCGGCAAATACGAGCCGACCATCGATATCATCTTGAGCGCCGGGTAAAACACGGTGAAATGACCGCGCTGGTCCAGCATCGAGCGCGCTTCGGCGTAACCGCTGCCGAACGTGTGGCCGCCCGAGGCCACGCCGACCACTGCGATCGCCAGGCCGCACAACGCGCCGAAGTAAACCGGGCGCTTGGCGCGCAGCGTGAATACAGCGGACGGCATCCAGCGCGAGGTATTGAGCAGCAGCCAGCAGAAGATGCCGCCGGCGCAGCCCGCGAGCACGCCGATCATGGCCACGGCCACGACCAGCAGATCGGGAAAGCGCGAGCCGATATTGATGGTGCCGAAATAAGTGTAATTGCCCTGCAGACCCAGTGACACGATCCCGGCAAAGATGATCGCGGTGATCAGCACCCCGCTGGTACGCTGCTCGAAGCTGCGGGTCAGTTCCTCGATGGCGAACACCACCCCGGCCAGCGGCGCGTTGAACGCGGCCGACAATCCTGCCGCAGCGCCCGCCAGCGCCAGCCGCCGCTCCAGCGCGACGCCGCGCATCGCGCGAAACCGCTTCGGATAAAAGCGCCGCAGGTTATACATCAGCGCCGCGCCAACGTGAATCGTCGGGCCTTCGCGGCCAATCGTCAGGCCGCCGAGAATCGCAATGAACGACAGCAGAATCTTGCCGACCAGAATGCGGATCGTCAGCAGCCGCGCGCCCAGTTCGCTGGGGCCGTGCAGCATCGCGATCACCTGGGGAATGCCGCTGCCCTCGGAGCCCTTGAAGAATTTCAGCGTGGCCCAGACGCACGCGGCGCTGACCGCGGGCGTCACCAGCAGCGGCAACCACGGATAATGTCTGGCGAAGTGCAGGAATGCGTCATAACCGACGTCGATCAACTCGGCGTACAGCACGGCAACCAGACCCACCGCAATGGCGCCCAGCCAGAAAACGCCATAGTGCAGCCACAGCCGATAGGCGCGCTGGAATGCCCGTTGGTCGGTAAGGTAGGCCAATTGCATGGTTTCGGGGGGACAGGCGAAAACCTGACATTATAGTCCTGCGGGTCCGGCGCGCGACCCTGTATTATCCTGCCCGGCCTCATCCATCCGGCAAATGGGCACCGCCACCCCGGCTTTTTTTCGGGGCGGACGGCCCCGCCGCCTCAACCGAACCTGAACAACCTGGCCGGCGTATCGACCTGCACCGCACGCCGCTCGTCGGCATCGGGCAGCAGCGCCTGTATCGCGCGGCAGGCCTGGCGATAGTCCATGGTGTTCTCGAAGCGGGTATGCGGCCAATCGCTGCCCCACAGCAGGCGGTCGAGCCCGAACGCGTGCTTGAGCCGCGGCAGCGCCGCGCGTGCGATTGCCTCGCCGGCGGCGCCGGGCGCGCAGCGGTATGCCGCCGACAGCTTCACCCAGGCCTGCCGTGTCGCGCCCAGCGTCAGCAGGTAATGAAAACCCGGGTCGGCAACCCCTTGCGCCGGATCCGGCAAGCCGAAATGGTCGATCACGATGTCCAGGCGGTGCTCGAGCAACGGCGGCACGAGCCGGGCCAGCCGCGACGCTTCGCACTGCAATTCGATCTGCCAGCGCAATGCCGCCAGGCGCGGCAGCAGCGTTTGCCACGCGGCGGCGGCGAAATCGGGATCGGCCACGCCGAGCAGATTCAGGCGAATGCCGACCACGCCGGCCCGCGCCCATCGCTGCAGCCGCTGCGCATCCGCGGCGGCCTCGAGCGGGTCGATCACCACGATGCCGCGCAGCCGTTCCGGTTGCACGGCAAGCGATTGCAGCAAATAAGCATTGTCGGTACCCAGGAAACTGGGTTGGATCAGCACGCCGTGCGATACGCCATGCGCATCCAGTTGCGCCAGATAGGCATCCAACGGCGCGTCGTAACCCGGCGCGTAGCGGCGTTGGCGCGCCAGCGGCAGATCGCGCGCGAACACGTGCGCGTGCGTGTCGATGGCCGTGATGGCTTCGGCACGCGGCGAAGCCGTGCAGGCGAGCGAGTCGGAAATCTCCAGCATGGTTGATACGTTTTGCATAAACATCGTCGGTGCGGCGGGCCGACGACCCGCCGCACCGGCATATTGAAGTCTCTCACGGCGCGGCTGCAGCGCCGCGCGCCTCAGTAGCGGGCCTGATGGCCGGCCGTGGCGGC
>JAGXBI010000012.1 GCA_018971155.1 Burkholderiales bacterium | reverse complement strand
TTCCGGATGCACATCGTCAGTGACGTCGGTGGCGGTGCCGCCGGTGCTGAGATTGGCGTTGTTGCGCAACACCACGCGCTTGCCCTTCGGGGGCACCGAGTCGGCCGTGTAGTTTTGCTTGGCGAGGGTCGCCAGGGCAATGTCGTCCAGCCGGATCTTGGTCAACGAAGTTGCGTGGCCCTCGCCGCGCAGCGGATCGCAGTTGATTTGCTCGATCAACTCGCGAATGGTCTGGACCCCGTCGCCGATCACTTGCGGCGGATCGCGCCGCGCCGCGGCAACGAGTTTGTTTCCCACCACCAGCAGGCGGAAGTCGTGCCCCGCGATGTGCCGCTCCACGATCACTTCCGAGCTGATTTGCGCTGCGGCCTCATAGGCCGCCATGATCTGCTCGCGGGATTCGATGTTGACCGCGACACCTTTGCCTTGGTTGCCGTCGCGCGGCTTGACGACCACTTGCCCGCCGATCTCGCACGCCGCCGCCCAGGCGTCTTCGGCGTCGGTCACGGTGCGCCCTTGCGGCACCGGTACGCCGGCCACGGCGAGCAGGCTTTTGGTCAGTTCCTTGTCCTGCGCGATCGACTCGGCGATCGCACTGGTGGCGCTCGATTCGGCGGCTTGGATGCGCCGTGCCCGGCTGCCCCAACCGAACTGCACCATGCTGCCTTCGGTCAGGCGGTGATACGGAATGCCGCGTGCTACTGCCGCGCTCACGATCGCGCCGGTGCTCGGCCCCAGGCGTACGTCCTCGTCGAGCTCACGCAGGCGCGCCAGCGCGTCGGCCAAGTCGAACGAGGTGTCGCGCTTGGCAGCGCGGCACAGCACCTCGGCCAATTCAAAGGCGAAGCGGCCGACCGCTTCCTCCGTATATTCGACCACGACTTGATAGACGTGCGGCTCCACCGTGCTGGCGGTGCGGCTGAAGGTTACCGGGCACCCGGCCTGTGCCTGCAGGCCGAGCGCGGCGGCCTCGAGCGCATGGGCCAACGAGAGCGGTTGCTGAACGCCTTCCGGCTGCAGCATGCCGATCTCCGGAAAGCGGGCGCGCAGCCGGGCTTCGAACCCGGGCAGATTGTCGATCGAGCATTCGGGCTCGGTGCACTTGACGATGGCCTCGATGGCGGTGCGCCGGCTCCAAAGGTTGGGACCACGCAACGCCCTGATTCGCGATACTTCCATGATGGCTGTGCTTTCCTGTCTTATGCGGCAGTGGTGGCGCTGCGTGCGCCCGCACCGTGATTGTTGAGGCCGCTGGCCGGCGCGGCATGATTGAGCGCGAACGTTTCGATACCAGTGCGCAGCAGTCCCGCCGGGACGTCCAGCGCCCAGGCCGCGCCGACCGCGGCCAGCACGTTCTCGACCTGCAGGCGTGGCTGGCCGGGCCGCGCCACCGGCACGGAGGCCAGTTCGACCAGCGGCATTTCATCCTGGCCGCGCGCCATGATCAAATAGCCGTCGCGGGCAAACACGCATCGCCCGCCGATGGCGCGATGTGCCGCCAGCGTCGGCGAGGCGGGTGCCAGGCTGAAGAAAATGACCTCGCCGTCGCACAGCGATGCCATCTCGGCAACGCGCGCGTCGTCGGCGTTGAGCACCGCCACGCCGTCGGGCAACACCACGTCGACTTGTGTGCGCATGACGTTGGCCATCTGCTCGGGTTCGTTAATCGAGTATTCGGGCAACGGCGCATCGGGATCGAGATTGGTGATCACGCCGACCTGGCAGCGGTCGTAGGCCAGGCCCTCGCCAAGAATCGAGCGGGTGCCGTTCTCGCAAACCGCCGCTTCGACGGCGCGATTGAGCAGTACCTTGCGCGCGCCCTGCCAGTTGGCGGCATTGCCCTGCTGGATTTGCCGGCGCCCCAGGAACAGGCCGTCGCTGCAGGCCAGGCCGACGCGCTGCCCGTTGAGTTGGAGCAGCCGTGCGACCAGGCGCGCTACCAGGGTCTTGCCGCGCGTGCCGGTGATGCCGACCACGGGGATGCGGCCGCTGTCACCGGGCGGGAACAAATGCTGAATAATGGCTTGTCCCACCGGACGGGGCTTGCCCTCGGCGGGCTTCAGGTGCATCAGCAGGCCCGGTCCGGCGTTGACTTCGACGATAGCGCCGCGCTGGCCTTCGAGCGGCTGCGAAATATCCTCGGCAACCAGATCGACCCCGGCAATGTCCAGGCCAACCACGCGCGCGGCCAGCGCGACATGCGCGGCAACGCTCGGGTGCACTTGATCGGTCACATCGATCGCGACGTTGCCGTTGCGCTGGATCAGCACGGACTGGCCGGCCGGCGGGACCGAGTCCCCCTCGAATCCCTGCCGCGCAATCTCCAGCCGAGCGGCGGAATCGAGCCGCACCGGATTGAGCGGCGAGTCTTCCAGGCTGCCGCGGCGCGGGTCGGTGTTGATTTGCTGCTCGATCAGGTCGCGGATGCTCGAGCGGCCGTCGCCAATGATCGATACCGGCTCGCCGCGCGCGGCGGCGACGACCCGGCGGCCGACCACCAGCAAGCGGTGCTCGTTGCCCGGCACGAAACGCTCGACCAGGACGCCGCTGCCTTCCTCTTCGGCCACGGCGAATGCCGCCTCGATCTCGGCACGCGTGCGCAGATTGGTAAATACCCCGCGGCCGTGATTCGCATCGCACGGCTTGACCACCACCGGCACGCCGATATCCTCGGCCGCGTCCCAGGCGTCTTCGGCGCTTTCCACCAGACGGCCTTCGGGCACCGGCACGCCGCAGGCGCTGAGCAGGCGCTTGGTCAAATCCTTGTCGCGCGAGATGCTCTCGGCGATCGCGCTGGTCCGATCGGTCTCGGCCGTCCAGATGCGGCGCTGGCTGGCGCCATAGCCCAACTGGACCAGGTTGCCTTCGTTCAGGCGAATCGCGGGAATGTCGCGGTCGTCGGCGGCGTCGACGATGCAGGCGGTGCTGGGGCCCAGGCACAGCGAGTCGGTCATGTCACGCAGACGCGTGACGGCGGCGTCGACGTCATAGGGGCGGTCCTCTATGGCAGCCATCACCAGGTCGCGCGCGGCATACAGCGCGGCGCGGGTGACCTCCTCGTGCCAGGCGCGCACGATCACCTTGTAGACGCCGCGCGTCGAGGTTTCGCGCGCCTTGCCGAAGCCGCCCGGCATGCCGGCCAGGTTTTGCAGCTCGAGCGTGACGTGTTCCAGAATATGACCTGGCCAGGTGCCTTCACGCAGCCGTTGCAGAAACCCGCCGCGTTCGCCGATGCTGCAGCGATGCTCGATCAGGGTCGGAATCCACGTCGACAGGCGTTCATAGAAGCCCGGAATGGTATTGGACGGAAAATCCTCCAATTCGCCAATATCCACCCAAGCCTCGAGGACAGGGCGGTAGGTCCAGATGTTCGGTCCGCGCAGCGATTTGACATCCAGAATATCAATGTCTCTTTTTGGCATGTGGGGCGTAGTGAGCTCGTTAAGCCTGGGGGTGACCGGGAATCGGTCGAAAATCGGCGTAATGCTGGGTTAACGTCCTCGCCGGGGAATGGTTTACACAAAAATGTAAAAAATATCTGTCCTCGACCGGGCAGCCGCGGGGGCCCGCTTCGTTATACTATTGGGCGCCGATGACGGCGGGGGTGGCCCTGCGGCATGGCGTTGTTTTGCAAAGAAAATTCATGAGATGTCCATTTTCAGGGACACTGTGTCGCACCGATGAAGACCGAATCCCCCGATCCCCGCGTTTTGGCTGTTGACGCCGGCAGCATCCCCCTGGCCTGGCGCCACGAGGTCGCCGCGCAATTGGCCGACGGCGAAAGAATCCTTGCCTGGCTCGAGCTGGACGTCGATCGGCGCCTGCACTTCACGCGCGGCCTGCTGATCGTCACCGACGTGCGGCTGTTGGCCAAAGGGCAGGAGGAGCCGCAATGGCAGGCGTGGCGCTATCGGGAGGATCTGGTCCTGCGGCACCGCGACCACGCAGGGGTCGGCAGCCTGGAATTATGCGATGCCCGGGCGCGCCTGGGTTGCTGGCATTACACGCTCGGGCGCAATAACGCGGCGCTTCGCCTGATTGATCACTTCGAACGCCAGCGCGACAGCGTGGTGGCCGGGCGTCCCGCCCAGGCGCCGGCGCCCGCAACCTGCCCCAAGTGCCAGATGGTGCTGGACCCGCAACAGGAAATCTGCCCGACGTGCGACGCCGAAGCGCTGTCGCCGCCATCGACGTGGGCGTTGTTGCGGCTGTGGCGCTTTGCCAAACCCTATAACCTGCCGCTGCTGGCCGGCTTTCTGCTGACGCTGGCGGCGACCGCCGCAACGCTCGTGCCGCCGTACCTGACGATGCCGCTGATGGATCAGGTGCTGATACCGTTCCAGGATGGCAAGGCAATCGACTACGGGCTGGTGCGGATGTACCTCGGCGGCTTGCTGCTCTCCGCCCTGGCAGCCTGGGTCCTGGGTTGGGGGCGCACTTATATCCTGGCGTGGGTCAGCGAGCGCATCGGCGCCGATTTGCGCACCTCCACCTACGAGCACCTGCAGCATTTGTCGCTCGAATATTTCGGCGGCAAGCGCACCGGCGACCTGATTGCCCGGATCGGCAGTGAAAGCGACCGGATCTGCGTGTTCCTGTCGCTGCACCTGCTGGATTTCGCCACCGATGTACTGATGATCGTCATGACCGCGTTCATCCTTTGCTCGATCAATCCCTGGCTGGCGCTGGTCACGCTGGTGCCGTTGCCCTTCATCGCCTGGATGATCCACATCGTGCGCGATCGGCTGCGTCACGGCTTCGAGAAGGTCGACCGGGTCTGGTCGGAAATCACCAACGTGCTGACCGATACGATTCCGGGCATTCGGGTGGTCAAGGCGTTTGCGCAGGAAAAGCGCGAAGTCACGCGATTTCGTGAAGCCAATAACCGCAATCTGGCGATCAACGATCGCGTCAATACGGTTTGGTCGCTGTTCTCGCCGACCGTCACGCTGCTGACGGAAATAGGCCTGCTGATCGTGTGGATATTCGGTATCTGGCAGGTATCGAAGCATCAGATCACGGTGGGCGTGCTGGTCGCGTTCCTTGCCTACATCACGCGTTTCTACACGCGCCTCGATTCGATGAGCCGCATTGTCTCGTTCACGCAGAAGGCAGCTGCCGGCGCCAAGCGCATCTTCGACATTCTCGACCATGTCTCCAGCGTGCCCGAACCTGCCAACCCGGTGCATCTGCCGCACGTCAAGGGGCAAATCGACATTCGCAACGTCGGCTTTCGCTATGGCAACCGGGCCGTGCTGCGCGGGGTCAATCTGAGCATTTCTCCCGGCGAGATGATCGGTCTGGTCGGCCACAGCGGCTCGGGCAAGAGCACCCTGGTGAATTTGATCTGCCGTTTCTACGACGTCTCCGAGGGCGCGATCCGGATCGACGGTGCCGACATCCGGGCCTTGCCGGTGAGCGAGTACCGTCGCAACATCGGCCTGGTGCTTCAGGAGCCATTCCTGTTTTTCGGCACGATTGCCGAGAATATCGCCTACGGCAAGCCCGAGGCGAGCCGAGACGAGATCATCGCCGCCGCTCGCGCGGCACACGCGCACGAATTCATTTTGCGCCTGCCGCACGGCTACGATTCGCTGGTCGGCGAGCGCGGCCAGGCGCTCTCGGGCGGTGAGCGCCAGCGCATCTCGATTGCGCGCGCACTGCTGATCAATCCGCGCATCCTGATTCTGGACGAGGCGACCTCATCGGTCGACACTGCCACTGAGAAAGAAATCCAGAAGGCGCTCGATAATCTGGTGCGGGGCCGCACCACCATCGCGATCGCGCACCGCCTGAGCACCTTGCGGCGCGCTGACCGGCTGGTCGTGCTCGATCGCGGCGAAGTCGTCGAAGTGGGGCAGCACGAAGAACTGATCGATCGCAACGGCGCCTACTACCGCCTGTATCAGGCGCAGGCCCGGCAGGTCGATACCGAGGACTCCGATACGTCGGCCGACGAGGCCGCCTGGGCCGAGGAAGAGGTTGTGCAGAGCGCGGCCTGAAAGAAGAGAGCACACCCGATGTCGATACACAGTTTCACGTTGACGCGCAACGCCTTCGGCCGACTGGTGCTGCACGCGCAGGACGGCACCATGCACGAGGGCGTCGTGCCGGTGCGCGCTTTCCCGATTTCCTCGCCTGAGCGCGGCATCGCGCTGGTCGATGCCGATGGCCATGAGCTGGCGTGGATCGCGCAGCTGGCCGATGTGTCGCCGGCGATTCGGGCCATGATCGAGGAGGAGCTGGCCAATCGCGATTTCATGCCGGAGATCCGGCGTATCCGGCAAGTCTCCAGTTTCTACACGCCAAGTACCTGGAGCGTGGAGACCGATCGCGGGCCCACCACCTTCGTGCTCAAGGGCGAGGACGACATCCGTCGGCTGGCCTCGCCGATGCTGCTGATTACCGACAGCCACGGCATCCATTTCCTGATTCGCGACCAGCATGCGCTCGATAGCGCCAGCCGCAAGATTCTCGATCGATTCCTGTGATGCGCGAGCACGCCGGGTCGCCTGCGCGGCCCGGCGTGCTGTGCGACGGCCTTCAGGCTGCCGACGGTACCGTGACGAAATTGGGCGCGACCGGCGCCATGCGTGGGGTCTGAGGCGTGGCTTTCTGTTTGTCGGCAACGCTCTCCACGCCGACGGTCGAGACTTCCTCGAGGAACCCGATGAGATTCCGGTAGTAATCGACCTGCAGTTGCGCCTCCAGCAGGCGCCGCTCGGCCTGGAATAACGTCAGCCGCATTTCCTGCAGTTCTTTTTCTGCCAGTTTTTCTGGCGCAGGCGAGTTGAATACGCTAAAAAATGAACGCATATCGAGACCTCCTGACGGTCGATCGGTTGGTTTGACGCCCCCCGCAAGCGTTTTCAATATAGATCAGAAGCGCGTCGTCTGCACTTGCCGAGGTTCGGGGCGTGGCGCCGAGTCGACAGCGAAGGCGCCTGCGAGGTTGATTTTGTAAAAAAATGTTAAACGCCGCCGCCCGCGTCATCGATTTTGGGGTGGCTGCGTTAATGGAAGACGCACGTAATTCCGTGCGCCTCTTGGGGAATGTCATGAAGAAACTGCTTTTGACGGTGGCCGCGGGTACCGTTCTGGTGATGTCGAGCGCCTTTGCGAAAACCGAAGCCACGCCAGCGGCCGCGTCGGTCAGTGCGGTTTGCAAGGACGGCACGTCCTACTCCGGCAAATCGATGAGAGGCGCATGCCATGGCCATGGTGGCGTTGACAAGGCCGCCACGGCCAAGATGAAGGAGGAGCCGAAGGCGGCCCCGAGCGCGGCCACCGGTGCAGCCCCGAGCACTGCGGCGCCTGCCGCCGCGAAAGCGCCGGCGATGGGTGGCGGTGCCGGCCAGGTGTGGGTGAACAACACGTCGAAGGTCTATCATTGCCAGGGCGACCGCTTCTACGGCAAGACCAAAAATGGCGCGTATATGAGCGAAGCCGAGGCCAAGGCCAAGGGTTTCCGTCCCGATCACGGCAAGGCCTGCAAGTAACCGGCCAGTCGCTCGAGTCAAAACGCCACCGCGTGCCCCGCGGTGGCGTTTTTCATTGCGGCGCTCGATCGCTGCGGCTTCGGCGCCGGTTTGCCTGGCAGCCCGCCGTCAGTGACGCAATCTGCCGGCCAAATCGTCCATCAGGGGGACCGCGGCCAGCGCAAGCAAAATGGTCGCCAACGGCACTGTGGCGATGAACCCCAGGTGCTTGAAGCCAAGCGCGCCGGACAGGCCGCCGATCATGAACATGCCCAGCAAACCGGCGAGCAGCGCGAGCTTGGATCGATTGGCCCAGACCTTGGGGGAGCTTTCATCGAGGGCCTCGATATTCCAATAGAACAGCTTGCCCAATTCAATACCGATGTCGGTGACGATACCCGTGACATGGGTGGTGCGGATCTCGGCCTTCGAGATCTTGGTGATGATGGCATTTTGCAGGCCCATCACGTAGCACAGCAGGAGCACCGTCATCGGCACGAACAGCAGGTGATGTCGCTCCAGATTGGCCCCGAGCAGGCCGAAGCACAATAGCAGCGCCGCTTCGAGCATCAAGGGCAACGCATATTCGCTGTGGGTATGGTGCCGTCGTCCCCAGTTGATCAGGATCGCCGAGGTCGCCGCGCCGATGATGAAGGCCAGCATCGAACCCAATCCCGTGAACACGAGGCCGATCTCGCCGAGCGTCAGGTTGTCGGCCAGCGACGACACGATGCCCGACATGTGCGAGGTGTATTGCCCGACGGCCAGAAAGCCACCGGCATTGGCCGCACCGGCGACGAACGCGAGTGAATAGCCCAAGCGGCGGTTGGCTTGGTCGGTGCGGGCCGGGTGGGTAAAACCGCGAAGATATTCGATCGGCATGGTGAAAACATAATCAAGGGGGGGGCTTGGCGGGGGAGCGCACCGGCCGACATGCCAAGTTTGCACCAAAAAACCTCGCCCGGCGCGGCCTGGATCAAGAAAACGATGGGCGTGCACCGTGCCCGTGGTGGGTCCCGGGACATGGCGCATGGCGAGCCACGCAGCGGCGACGGCTTGCACATTTAATCTGACCCTAATTGATCTGCGCGGCGCCGCTCCTCTCGGGGGCTTGCTGGTAATACCACAGTGCGGTTAACGGCAAACTCGTGGCATTCTTTAGCGGTGTATCAAAAAAATACACATGACGTATTCCACTCGTCTACCACACCTAATGGAGCCTTACCATGCGCGATCAAATCATTTCCCATGCCAATACCATCAACAATACTAACCATCACCTTGCCGCCATGCTGGCACCGGCAAGCCAGACCAAGGTCGAGCGGTTGCCGTTTACGGTGCGGATTGCCCGCAGCGAGCAGGATATCGACAAGGCCGTGGCGATCCGCCATGCGGCCTACGCTCGGCACGTGCCGGACCTCGCCGCTGGCCTGAAAGAGCCGGAAGCCTATGATTTCGAAGACGGCGCAATGATTCTGCTGGCGGAGTCCAAGCTCGACGGGGCTCCGCTGGGCAGCATGCGGATCCAGACCAACCGCTTCCGTCCGCTAGGCCTGGAGCAGTCGGTGCAGTTGCCCGAGCGCTTCAAGGGCTGCGTGCTGGCCGAGGCGACCCGCCTGGGCGTCTCGCCCGACCGCGTCGGCCGGTTGGTGAAAACCCTGCTGTTCAAGGCTTTCTATATGCATTGCCTGGATACCGGCATCGACTGGATGGTGATTACGGCCCGCTCGCCGCTCGACCGCCAATACGAAGCGCTGCTGTTCCAGGACGTGTTTCCGCAGTTGGGCTTCATTCCCATGAAGCACGTTGGTAATATTCCACATCGCGTCTTTTGCCATGAGATCGACACGGCAAAAGAACGCTGGGCAGAAGTCGAGCACCCTTTGTATGATCTATACTTCCGCACGCACCATCCGGACATCGATGTCGGGCATCAAAATCATCTGCCCGAGTTTTTGCAGGATTTCGAGACGCGCCATCGGACCATGCGTCATGCGGAGTTCTCGCTGGAGGCGTGATGGGTGATGCAGTACCGACAGAAATAGTCCGCGTTTTTTCGATGAAGGCCGCAGTGCCCCTGGCGGGGACTGTGGCCAACATTTTCAAATAGAGGAAATGGATGTCCGCGGACACGGGGGTAACAGGTAAGCGAGCTTCGGATCGATTCATCGAATCGCTGCTTTACGCATTGTCGGTTTACCTCGCACCGATCGGGATTGCCGCGATTACCGTTGCCGCGCTGTTTCTCTGGCACACGCAATACCCGCTGCTCGAGGGCACGCCGCTCGATATTCATGCGCTTGTGACCGATGCGAACACATCGGAGCCGACGCCTGCATTGTTGACGCGTTTGGACGCCGCGCCTGCCAAACCCTTTCACCGTACTCATCTATCCACGGCGCCGGTCTGGTTTACCGTGGCGGTGCCGGTGCGCTTCGGCGCTCGCTCGGTGGTCGAATTTCCTTCCCGCCATGCCGTCGATATCGCCTGTTGGGACGCCAACACGATGCAGCTGCTCGGGCGTGCCGACAGAGGCGGGACAAGCGGCGCGTTCATGCTTGCCAGAGCCGGTTTCGCACTGACCGGCGCTCATCTCGACGGCCAGCGCCTGTTGTGCCGCGGGGACTTCGCCGGCCCGGCGCGCCTGACGGTGAGGTACTGGGACAGCGGGTCGTTCGACTCGGCGATCCAGGCATTTGATCGGGACTCGGGTTTGCTCGACGGCGGGCTGGGCATTCTGGCGCTGTTCGTGTTGCTCACCGCGTTGATCAATCGCGAGTGGATCTACATCGTATTTTCAGCCTGGCTGGTTGCCAATCTCCGGCTGGCGGCGCTGTCGACCGGATGGGACGCCCAGTGGCTGGGCCAGGAAATCCCGGTGCACTGGCTGCTGTTCGCCAGAAAGCTCAATATCTCCGTCTACTACATGTTGACGGTGACGCTGTTCGGCTGGTTGTTCAGCGACGACCTCAAGCGGGTCGGCCATCGCTGGCTGCTGCGCTGGAATCAATGGACCTGCCTGCCGATGCTGGCGATGGTGGCATTGCCATATGCGTGGTACCTGCCGGGCATGTGGGCGATGACCGGCATTGCCGGCAGCATTATCGTCTTCTACCTGTGCCGCATTTTGTTCGTGACCCGCTCCAAGGTGGCGGTCTGGTTCAGCATCTCGCTCATTATTGCGATGTTCTCCGGATTCAGCGAGGTCGTGGCGGCCTGGCTCGGATTCAAAGGCTTGCTGGTATACGTGAACAGCGTCACGGCAGCGCTTTTCTCGAGCCTGATGGCAGCCTTGGCGATTTCGCAGCAGATGCGCGACGAGCGGCTCGAGCGCCGGCGCGCGCAGGCCGAACTCAGCAAGACCTATAACGAGTTGCCGATCGGGCTGTTCACACTGGACGCCAACGGGGTGCTGCTGCGCGGCAATCCGACGCTCAAGGCCATGCTGGGGCGCGAGGTGTCATGGGCGCGGCAGACGTGGGCCGACTATTTCGGCCCGGTCTCGTGGGCGGCACTGAGCCAGCGGGTTACCGCCGGCGCGACCGCCGAAATGGAGATCGAAAGCGTCGACGCGCGGCATGCCGGCATGTGGTTCATGGTGCGGGCCAAGCTGGCGGGTGCGCATATCGAGGGATCGCTGCAGGACATTACCGAGCGGGTCCATGCCACTGAACGGTTGAGTTTTCTGGCTGATCATGATCCGCTCACCGGTGTGCTGAACCGGCGCGGCATTGAAAAGCGGCTTGACTACGGGGTGGCCCAGGTCGCGAGAGGGCGCAGCCTGTCGGTCGGCTATCTCGACCTCGATCGCTTCAAGCTCATCAATGATCTTTATGGCCACGGCACCGGCGACGAGGTATTGCGCCAGATATGCCTAAGAGTCCAGCCTCATCTCGACGACAACGATGTGCTCGGCCGGATTGGCGGTGACGAGTTCGTGTTGATTTTCATGGACAAGCCGGTCGATCTGGTGGCCATCACCTGCCAGAAGATGATCGACGCGATCCAGACCATGCCGTTCGTCATCGCGGACAAGGCTTTCCGCGTGGGCTGCTGTGTCGGGCTGGTGGAAGTCACCGATCGAATGGGGGTTGCCGAGACCATATCGAGCGCGGACCGGGCTTGCCAGGAAGCCAAGCAGGGCAGTGCCGATCTGGCGATATGCGAGAAGGATTCGCCGGTCTTCCATCAGCTCGAGGAGGAAATGCGGATCCTCAAGAGCTTCGGCCTGGATTCGGCGCCCGACCGGCTGTTCCTGGTGATGCAGCCGCTGATGTCGCTGCGCGCGCCGTTCGCCTCGCTGAACTTCGAGGTGCTGCTGCGAATGCACGGCGAGAACAATACCGTCGAGCCGGCCTGGAAGGTGATTTCCACGGCCGAGAAAAATGGCCGTATCGCCATTATCGATCGGTGGGTCCTGGTGCATGTGCTCGAATGGATCGAAAAGCACGCCGACGCGCTGGACCGAACCCAATTCGTCTCGGTGAACCTGAGCGGCGGCTCGCTCAACAACGAGCGCTTTATCGAGGATGCGTTCTCGATCATGGCGCAATATCCGCGCGCGGTGCAGCGGCTCTGCCTGGAGATTACCGAGAGCGTGGCGGTGCGCGATATCAAGAACACCCTGCGCTTCATCGAGCGAGCGCGGGAACTCGGCGCGAAGATCGCACTGGACGATTTTGGCGTTGGTTATACGTCGTTCGCCTATCTGAGCAGCCTGTCGGCCGATTTGCTGAAAATCGACGGCTCGCTGGTCACGCAGGCGATTGCCCATCCGGCGAATCTGTCGATCATCGAAGCGATTGCCGGGCTATCGCACAACCTGGGGATGACCAGCGTTGCCGAATGGGTCGACAACCTCGATACCGTCAAGGCCATGGCCGAAGTCGGGATCGACTATATCCAGGGATTCTGCATCGCCCGGCCGCAGTTGCCCGGTGCGATCCTGGGCGCGCGCTCGGCGGCGGACTTCATTCAGGATCCGGCGATCGAGGCGTATGTCAAAACCGTCCTGGCCGGTACTGAAACCGGCGACTCCTGGGACAGCGCGGGGATATTGGCGCGACGAGGATTTCACTGAGACCGGGTGACTTGCGTCAGACCGCACGGGCGCAATCGTGAATCAGCGCTCGCAGCATGTCTTCGACAGTCGCCGCCCGAATATCCTCGTCGTCGTCGCGCTCCTCGGCCAATGCGGCAAGCGCATCGTTCAACGTCAGCCGGCTGCGCT
Source organism: Burkholderiales bacterium (assembly GCA_018971155.1). Lineage (GTDB taxonomy): Bacteria > Pseudomonadota > Gammaproteobacteria > Burkholderiales > Burkholderiaceae > Pandoraea. Next base: position 11,197 of record JAGXBI010000012.1, on the reverse strand, counting down.
CGTGTCCGTGTTCCTTGAAAATGACGATCCCGGTGCGCTCGAGCTGCGCCGAAAAATCGCGCGTGCCGACTGTTTCTGAGATTTCGATCATCGCTGGCCTCCCGCATCCATGACCCATTGATTCAGTCTAGTACACCGGCGGCCAATGATCGCGTATCCCGGCCACGCGCCGTTTGAGCGGCGCATTCACCGCCAGTCCGTCGAGGCGTCGTCTGCATCGATCAGCGTCAGCCCCGATGATGGCAACGGCAGCGCGGTCTTGTAGCGGACTTGCTTGAGCGCGAAGCTCGAGCGGATGTTCGAGACGCCGGGAATGGTCGTCAGGCGCTCCAGGATAAAGCGCTCCAGCGCCTTGATGTCGGGCATGACCACGCGCAGCAGATAGTCCGCATCGCCCGACATCAGGTAGCACTCCATGACCTCCGGCTGTTCCGAGATGGCCTGCTCGAAGCGCTGCAGCGCGTGCTCGACCTGCTTCTCGAGACTCACCTGGATAAAAACGTTGATTCTCAAGCCCAACGGTTCGGGATTGAGCAGGGTGACCTGTTGCTTGACCAGTCCGAGGTTTTCCAGCGCGCGCACGCGGTTGAAGCATGGCGTGGGCGAGAGATTGACCGCGCGCGCCAGTTCGGCATTGGTGATGCGCGCGTTTTGCTGGAGTTCGCTCAGAATGCCGATATCGATCCGGTCGAGCCGTTTGGGAGCGGAGGTCATAGGATAAATATTCCATGGAATTGAATTAAACAGAATAAATATACCGGTCAAGACCATGAAAGTCAGCAAATGAGAGAAACATTCTTCTCTGGAATGATTAAAATTAATTTTTTGATATAGCCCTGACGCTCCTCTGCCGGAGTCCTGCCATGACGAATCTAGCCAGCGGTAGCGAGCAGCTACGCGCTCTCGCCAACGAGAGGGAAGACAGCGATCCCGCAGAGACGGCCGAATGGCTCGAAGCGCTCGATGCGGTGGTCGCGCACGTCGGCAAAGGCCGCGCGCAATACCTGTTCGACCGGCTGGCCGAGCATGCGCTGTCGCTGGGCGTCGAATCGGCACGTGCGCGCATCACGCCCTACGTCAATACGATCGGGCTCGATGAGCAGCCGCCTTATCCGGGTAATCTCGAGCTCGAGGAGCGGCTGGGAGCCGCGCTGCGCTGGAATGCGCTGGCGATGGTGGTGCGCGCCAACCAGGCGTATGGCGAACTCGGTGGGCATATCGCCAGCTATGCCTCGGCGGCCGATCTGTTCGAAGTCGGGTTCAATCATTTTTTTAGAGCTGCCGCACCGGGCGCCGCCGAGGGCGCGGGTGGAGATCTGGTCTATTTTCAGCCGCATTCGTCGCCGGGCGTCTACGCTCGCGCCTTCCTCGAGGGGTTTCTGAGCGAGGAGCACTTGCAGCACTACCGGCGCGAAATTTCCGGGCCCGGCCTGTGCTCTTATCCGCATCCGTGGCTGATGCCCGACTTTTGGCAGTTTCCGACCGGCTCGATGGGCATCGGCCCGATCAATTCGATTTACCAGGCGCGCTTCATGCGCTATTTGCAGAACCGCGGTCTGGCGCACACCGAGGGCCGCAAGGTCTGGGGATTTTTCGGCGACGGCGAGATGGACGAGCCGGAGTCGATCGGGGCATTGTCGCTGGCCGCACGCGAGGGGCTCGACAACCTGGTGTTCGTGATCAACTGCAATCTGCAACGGCTCGACGGCCCGGTGCGCAGCAACGGGCGCATCATCGACGAACTCGAGGCCCAATTCACCGGCGCCGGCTGGAATGTGATCAAGGTGGTGTGGGGATCGGACTGGGACGTGCTGTTTGCGCGCGATCGCACCGGTGCGCTGCCGCGAGCCTTCGCGCATACGGTCGACGGCCAGTTTCAAACCTTCTCGGCCAATGACGGCGCCTACAACCGCGCGCGCTTTTTCGGACAGAATCCCGAGCTGGCGGCACTCGCCGCGCAATTGAGCGACGAGGATATCGACCGGCTGCGGCGCGGCGGCCACGATGCGCGCAAGCTGTATGCCGCTTACGCGCGGGCGCTGTCCCATCGCGGCCAGCCGACGGTGATTCTCGCCAAGACTATGAAGGGCTTCGGCATGGGCGTGACCGGCCAGGGCCGCATGACCACGCACCAGCAGAAGAAGCTGGGTTTTGACGATCTGAAGGCGTTTCGCGATCGTTTCCGCCTGCCGCTTTCCGACGAAGACGTCGCACAAGTGCGGTTTTACAAGCCGGCTGACGACAGCCCCGAGATGCGATATCTGCATGCGCGGCGAGAGGCCCTGGGAGGTTATCTGCCCAGACGGCGCACCACGGCCTCGCAGGGGTTGGCCGTACCGCCGGTGCAGGCCTGGGGGCAGTTCGCGCTGCAGGCCGCCGGCAAGGAGATGTCTACCACCATGGCGTTGGTGCGCATGCTCGGCGCGCTGCTCAAGGACCGCGCGCTGGGCCCGCGGGTGGTGCCCATTGTCGCGGACGAGGCGCGCACGTTCGGCATGGCCAGCCTGTTCCGGCAGGTCGGGATCTATTCGCCGCTCGGCCAACTGTACGAGCCGGAGGATCTCGGCTCGATCCTGTATTACCGGGAGGATACGAGCGGCCAGATTCTCGAGGAAGGCATTTCGGAAGCTGGTGCGGTGTCGTCCTGGATCGCCGCGGCTACGTCGTATAGTGTGCACGATCTGCCGATGCTGCCGTTCTATATTTATTACTCGATGTTCGGCTTTCAGCGCATCGGCGACATCATCTGGGCGGCGGCCGATCAGCGGGCCCGCGGCTTCCTGATCGGCGCGACGGCCGGCAAGACGACGCTCGGCGGCGAGGGGCTGCAGCATCAGGACGGCAGCAGCCATTTGGTGGCGTCGACGATCCCGAATTGCCGCGCATACGATCCGGCCTTTGCTTACGAAGTGGCGACGATCGTCGACGCAGGCATGCGGGAGATGGTCGAGCGCCAGCACGACGTGTTCTATTACGTCACGGTGATGAACGAGAACACTGCGCAGCCGTCGGCCCCGGAGGCAGATTTTGAGGCAGTCCGCGAGGGCATTCTCAAGGGAATTTATCGGTTGCCGTCGGCATCGGCTGACGCGGCGCGCGTGCAGTTGCTCGGCGCCGGCGCGATTCTCGGGGAAGTGCTGATCGCCCGACAGATGCTCAAGGACGACTGGGGCATCGAAGCCGCGGTCTGGAGCGTGACCAGTTTCACGGAACTGCAGCGCGATGGCATGGCTGCCGAGCGTCTGGCGCGTCTGGGCGAGCCGGCCGTGGCACCCTATGCGACCCAGGCGCTGGGCGCGTCGAGTGGCCCGGTGATCGCCGCGACGGATTACGTGCGTGCCGTGCCCGAATTGATCCGCGCGTATGTACCGCGTCGCTACGTGACGCTCGGCACCGACGGCTTCGGCCGTAGCGATACGCGTGAGGCGCTGCGCCGGTTCTTCGAGGTCGACCGTGCATCGATCGTGATTGCCGCTCTCAAGGCGCTCGCCGACGACGGCGAGATCGAGGCCGATGTCGTCGTCAGCGCGCGTGAGCGTTACGGCAAAAGCAAGCCGGTGCAAGCCGGCTCATGGCAGAGGTAGATCGTCGCCCGCCGACGCGTCGATTGGTGATGCTTGGCTGGAACCGGCGCTGGGCAGAAGCGCCGATCGGCCGCGCGCGGCGGCTTCCTCGAGAAAGCTCTTCATTGCCCTGACCAGTGCGGGCGCCCGCACTTCGGCGTGGGTGACCCACCAGTAGGAACGGGTCAGGCAAACGGTCTGCGGCAGAACTCGCGCCAACTCCGGGTGAGTGTCGGCCATGAAGCAGGGCAGCACGCAGAGCCCATAGCCGTCGAGCGTGGCGCTCAACTGGGTCAGGATATTCGAGATCTGCAGATCCGCCTGACGATTGCCGAAAAATTCCTTCAGATAATCGTGCGCGGGCGTTGGCAGAAGATCCGGAATGTAGCCGATCAAACGATGCGAGGCGGCATCGCCAAGGGTATTGAGCCGCGGCCGCGTGCGCAGATATTCGTGGGACCCGTATAACCCGTATTCATAGTCCGCCAGCTTCCTGGCGCGCAATGGCCCGCTCTCGGGGCGAAACATCGTGACGGCGATATCCGCCTGTCGCTTGGTCAGGCTGACCGCGCCGGGGTTTGCGATGAGCTCGACTTTGACCTCGGGGTATTGCTCGGCGAACAGGTGCAGTTGCCGCGCCAGAAAATAAGTGCCGAAGCCCTCCGGTGTCGCGAGCCGGATCGAGCCCGTCATGCGGCGGCCGGCCTCCGATAACTCGGAACAGATGCGGATCGCGACGCTTTCCATTGCCTGCGCCTCGGCCGCCAGGCGCTCGCCGGCCGGCGTCAGCGAGTAGCCGGTCGGCAGGCGGTCGAAAAGCCGCACCTGAAGGGAGGCCTCCAGCGCGCCGATACGCCGGCTTAGGGTCGAGTGGTCGATCTGCAGTTGCAGGGCGGCAGTGGTGAGGCGCCCGGCGCGTACAACGGCCAGGAAGGAGCGAAGGTCGTCCCAGTCAAAGGTTGGGGTATGTGATTTTGCGCACACCGGCTTTGTTCCTTTGCGAATTTACACAAGGGCATCGTATTGAATAACCTTCAGCGGAACAAGCACTCGCGCCGGGCCTGGTGAAAAAAACGGTCGCGCGCCGAAATTACCCGATCCAGGAGGAACGCATGTCGATGTTCGCAAAATTGCAGCGCCGCGCAGCCGATGGCAGGCCGGTCCGCGTGGGTCTCATCGGCGCCGGAAAATTCGGCTCGATGTATTTGTCCCAGGCGTGGCGAACCGTCGGCATTCACCTGACCGGCGTCGCGGATCTGTCGCCCGCACGCGCGCAGGACGCCATGCGGCGCGTGGGATGGGCGCCGGAGCGATTCTCGGCCAGATCGCTCGAGGACGCGGCCCGGGGCGCGAGCACGTTCGTGACCGACGATGCGCAGGCGCTGATTGCCAGTCCGTTCGTCGACATCGTGATCGATGCGACCGGCAGCCCGGCCGCCGGCATTCGTCATGTGCTCATGGCATGCGAGCACCGCAAGCATGTGGTGATGGTCAACGTCGAGGCCGATGCGTTGGCCGGCCCTCTGCTGGCGCGGCGCGCCGCGCAGGCGGGCATCATCTATTCGATGGCCTCCGGCGATCAGCCGGCATTGATCGCGGAGCTGGTCGACTGGGTTCGCACGGCCGGTTTCGAGGTGGTGTGTGCCGGCAAAGGCACCAAATACCTGCCGGTGTATCACCAGTCCACGCCCGATACGGTCTGGGGACACTATGGCTTTACTCCGGAGCAGGTCGCCGGCGGCGATTTCAATCCGCAGATGTTCAATTCCTTCCTGGACGGGACGAAGTCGGCCCTGGAGATGGCGGCGGTCGCCAATGCCTGCGATTTGAGCCCGCCCGACAATGGCCTGGCGTTTCCCCCGTGCGGCGTGGATGACCTGCCGAGCGTGCTGCGCCCGATGGAACATGGCGGCATTCTTGCCAGGCGGGGCACGGTGGAGGTCGTTTCGTCGCTCGAGCGCGACGGGCGCCCGGTGTTTCGGGACCTTCGCTGGGGCGTCTATGTCGTATTCGATGCGCCGACTGCTTACGTTCGCGATTGCTTCAGGCAGTATGGGCTCAAGACGGACGACAGCGGCCACTTCGCCGCGACTTACAAACCGTATCACCTGATTGGGCTCGAGCTGGGGACGTCGGTGGCGAGCATTGCCACGCGGGGCGAGCCGACCGGCTCCACCAACGGCTGGCGCGCCGATGTCGTGTCGATCGCCAAGCGAGCGCTCAAGCCGGGCGAGGTGCTCGACGGGGAGGGCGGCTTCACGGTGTACGGCAAGGTGATTCCCGCGCCAGCCTCGCTCGAACTCGGCGCCGTGCCGATCGGGCTCGCGCATGGCCTGAAGCTCGAGAAGCCGGTCGCTGCGGGCCTGCCGGTCAGGTGGTCGGACGTCGGTTTCGATCGCGCCAATCCGGCGATTGGCTTTCGTCTCGAAATGGAGAAGATCTTTCGCGAGGAATGGGGCGCGCGGGCGGCGCGTTGAGTCGCGGCAAAATCGCGACCAGGCCGACGGTGTGGCCGGCGCGAACGATCGCCAGCGGTATTGGCCCGGGTAGCGGGTATCCGGGGTTTTTAAGTATTTATTGCATAATTGCGTGAAACGAAATCAAAGGTCCACTGCGTTATGCCCTCTCCCGCCTCCGGCAGCACACGCCTTAGTTGGTCGACGCTCTTTCTCTTGACCTTTCCGCCATTGAGTTGGGCCGGCAATGCCATCGTCGGCCGCCTGGCGATCGGGGCGGTGCCGCCGATCACCCTGAATTTTGCCCGCTGGGCGTTTGCCGGCCTGCTGCTGGCCCCGTACGCATGGCGCGGGGTCGTGGAGCACCGGGCAACGCTGCGGCAAAACCTCGGCGTGATCGCGGCGATGGGCGTGCTCTCGATCGCCAGCTATAACGCCCTGCAGTATCTTGCGCTCACCACCTCCACACCGATCAACGTTACGCTGATCGGCGCATCGATGCCGCTGTTTCTGCTGCTGGTTGGGGTGATATTTTTCCGCGAACGCGTGGCGGGATGGCACGTCGCCGGCGCGGCGTTTTGCCTCGTCGGCGTGTCGCTCGTGCTGGTGCGCGGGCAACTGAGCCGTCTCATTCAGTTCGATTTCGTGCCGGGCGATCTGTTCATGCTGGTGGCGACGATTGCCTGGAGCGGCTACACGTGGTTGCTGCGCAAGAACCGACCCACCGTGCCGTTGGCAGTGTTTTTGTTCGCGCAGATCGTGATAGGCGTGATTGTCAGCTTGCCGTTCACGGTCTGGGAGCTGACCGTCGACCGCCAGGCCATTCACTGGAGCGGGAAAGTCGTGGCGATCATGCTGTACGTCGCGACGACGCCATCGTTACTGGCGTATTTCGCGTGGGACCGCGCGGTCGCCCGGGCCGGCGCACACCTGCCGGTGTTCTTTATCACGCTTACGCCGGTGTTCGCCGCGCTGCTGTCGACCTTACTATTGGGGGATTGGCCGCACTGGTATCACGCCGCCGGACTGGTCACCATCGTCGCGGGCATCTGGCTGGGACAGCGGGCGTGACTGCCCCGGCGTCGCTCCGTGTGACGTTCGACGGCGGCGCGGCATCGGGACTGCCGTTCTTGCACAGCGCGTTGCTCTGACATGCCGCGCCGGTGCCGGAATCGGGTTGATCATCGGGGCGAAAGACGAAACCCCCGCGCAGCGATGCTGGGCGGGGGTTTCGGGCTGCTCTGTGCAGCTTTGGAGAGGGTGTTGGTGGAGCCGGCGGGAATCGAACCCGCGTCCGTAAGTCTTCTGCAACCAGTTCTACATACTTAGTCCTGTCTTTTGATTTAACCGTTCCGACGCGGACAGAACACGCTTCGGCACGGCGATTCGCTGGGTTTTAGTACCGGACGTCGCGACGCCATCTGGCACGATCTGATGAAAATGACCTCGCGCGGTCTTGCGACCCTACCCCATCAGCAGGCTAGTGCGAGGTTGACCGGTGTTAAGCGGCCAGCTGGAAACGAGAGTCGTTTGCAGTTAGTTGATTCCCATTGATTTACGAGGTGACGGGTCCTCGGTATGCCCTGAATTGCTTCACTACCCACGTCGAAACCAAGTCGGCCCCGTGTGATTTGCAATTATCCCATAGATGGGTCATTTCAGCGAGAAATCAACCCTAGTGGTATCACCTTTATCCTTGATGCCCTCGGCCGTGAGTTTGGGGGCCACGACGTACAGCCGGTTGGCGGCAATTTTGCCGCCGAACCATTCGCGTACCGCGTTGGCGCGGGCGTTGGCCAGCGCGCGCAGGTCTTGCTCGGTGACCGTCATGTTGGCGGCCAGGAGCTTCTGCATCTCAGCGGGTGGCAACGACTTGGCGAAGCCGATGAAGTTGCGCGGCTTGGGGAATTTGGCTGCTTTATAGGCCAATTCAAGGTACTTGTTGTACTCGTTCGGAGCGACCGTAATCGGGCCGGTGTCGGGGTTGGCTCCCTCGGCGATCAAAGCCTCCCGCTTTTGCGCGCGCACCAGACGCATGACCTTGGCTTCGCGCAGCCCCTCGGTATCCTTGTCCGGGTCGACCCGGCCGATGATGTCGAGTTGCAGCGCCGGCCGGTCGTTGAGCGCCTTGACCAGGGTTTCCAGCTTTTTGATGCTGGCCGCATCCAGGGTCGACGAACCCGGGGCAAAGGCGACGAAGCCAAGTTGCTGATCGCCGCCGCCGAAGGCCGATGCCAGCAGGTTGAACGGCGCGGTCACGGCCTTGACGATCAGGTTGACGACGGCGCGTACGATCACGCTGCCCAGACTGAATTGCGGGTCGGACAGCGATCCCGAGACGGGGATCTGCACGTCGATCTCCCCGCGCGAATTCTTGAGCAGGGCGACCGCGAGCCTGACCGGCAGGTTGGTGGCGGTGTCGTTCTCGACCCGGTCACCGAAGGTCAACTGGTCGATGAAAATATGGTTGTCGGCAGTCAGCTTGCCCTGGTCGAGCAGGTAGTGCACGTCGAGGCTCAATTTGCCTTTTTCGATCGGATAGCCGGTGTACTTGTCCGAATAGGGCGTCAGATTCGTGAGCTCGATGCCGTCGGCCTTGGCCTTGATGTCGACGAAGGCCATCGGTGTGAGCGGATTGATTTTGCCGTTGATGTTGATCGGTGCGTCGTTATCTACGCTGCCTTTGAGTACGACGTCGGCCGGCGCGTTGCTTCGCGTGCCGAAGGCGCCGACGCTACCGCCGATCTGCGTCAGGTTGGCGGTGTAATTGGGCTTGATGAAGTTGTCGGTGAAGTTGATGCGACCGCCTTGCAGCGTGACCCGCCCGATCGCGATGTCGGCCGGGATCACTTTGCCCGCGCCCGCTACCGGGGCACTGGCGGGCGCCGGCGCCGGTGTCGCCGGCGTGCCTTGAGGCTCGGCGCGCGTCAGCGATTTGGGCGCTTCGGATTTTTTCGCAACAAGATCTTCCAGATTGAGCCGGCCGTTGCTGTTGATGATGATGCGCGAGTAGAAGCGCGAGAGCGACAGCGCGCCGACGTGAATCTTGGGCTCACCCGTGCCGTAGCGAAAATCGATGTGCTCGGCGCTGAGCGCACCCCAGCGCAGAAAGCTCTCTGAAGTCAGCTTGTCGCGCATCAGGACATTGCCGAGCGTCGCGTTGCCGAGGTAGCTGGCCTGTATTTTGTCATGCGCCCTGGCGAACGCCAGCTTGCCGTCGGTGCTCAGCAGCGCGCTGGCGATGGAGGCGTTCAGATCCGTGTCGATATAGGGTTCGAACGCAGCGAGATCAAGGCTTTGCGTGCGTACGGTCAGGGCACCCTTGAGCGGTTCGGGGCTTACCGTTCCGCTGAGGTTCAGTGTGCCCCGGCGTTGAACCGTACCGTTGACTTCAAGGTGCAGCGGCTTGGCGAGATCTTGCGAAATACCCTGTACCTTGGCGTTGAGCGCGGTGAGTTGCACCTTGACCGGACGGCTGGCCGCTTCATCGTCAAAGCCGACGGCAGCGTTTTCAAGCCCGAGCGTGTCGATTTGCCATTGCCATGGCACAGCGCGGCTTTGCTCCGCGGCGGGCCCTGACCGGTGCCGCGCCGGCGCTTTGGCGGGGAGGCTGGCTGTGCCGTGCGCGGGGCCGGCTGCGGCCAGCTTGAGCAGATTGATGGCGCCGTCATGTTCGCGGCGGATCGAGGCATCGAGCCCCTTGACTGTGACGCTGCCGACGTCGATGCGCTTGCGAAGCAGATCAAAGCTCGTCAGCTGAGCATTCAGCGCCGCGACTTTGAGGGGGGCGTCGCGTTTGTCGGGGCTGCGCACGTCCAGGCGATCGAGCGCGAGGCTCGCGGGTGCTACTTGCAGGTTGGGCTTTCCGGCCGCGAATTCGCCTTTGAATTTCGCGCGAGCGGAGAGTGTGCCGCCCTTGATGTCGCCGGCGAAGACGGGTTTGAGCAACGGCTGGAGTGCCGACAGGGCGATGTCGTGCAGCGTGATGTCACCGTTGGCTTGCGCGCTGGATAGCGTGAATCCGCCTTGGGCCGCCAGGCTCCCTCCCGCGGGCAATTGCGCGCCGATATCGTAGCTCGCCGGGGTGCTGCCCTGCGTTTGTACGTCTCTGAGCGCCACATGGATATTCTCCAGCGTGGCAGCGGCAGCCGGAGCGGCGCGCTCGTCACGGTAATGGAGGGTACTGTTGGTCAGGTTGAATGCCGTGATCGCCAGATCGAGCGGAGCTGGCGCGGCCGCCTTGGCCGCAGCGGCCGGGGCGGGGTTTGTCGTTGGGGTCGATGCTGCCGAGGGTGGTGATGCCGCCGGGACGGACGAGGTTGCCGGCGCCGCCGCGGGTTTCGCGGCTGCAACGGTCTGATCGGCGGTCGAAGCAGCGCGCGCGCGCGCGCCGGGCGCGGCGACCAGTTGCTCGAAATTGAGCTTGCCGTCTTTTTCCACCACGACGGTCGGGCCCAGGCCATCGATCCGCACGGCATTCAAGTGGACGATATTGCGCAGCGGCTCGACATCGCCCAGGTTGACCTCGGCGTGCTTGAGCGTGGCGAGCGGGGCGCCGTGGGTGTCACGCAAATCGACGTTGTCCATGCCGAGCGTGCCGCTGAGGGTGATATTCGGCGTGCTGCCGGTGCGCACGAACTGGACGCGCAAGTCGGTCGACAGCGTGCCTTGCTTTAGATCGAATGGCAGCGCGGCGGGCACGTATCCGAGATAGCGCGGCACGTCGAATTGATCGAGCTTCAGGTCGACGATGGAATCGAGCGACGAGGCGAAGGGCTTGAGCTTGCCGCTCACATGGAGCGGGCTGCCGTCGATGGACGCTTGCAGCAATGGCTGAACGAAGACGTTTGTGTCCGACGGCAGGTTGGCGATGAAAGGAATGCCAAGTTGCAGGTGCTGCACTTGATGCCGGGCATTGAGAACGCGATCGTCGAACTGGATCGTGCCATCTCGCACCTGGACGTTATAGATGGCAAAGCGCGTAGGCTTGCTGGGCTCCTTGGGTTTCGGTCCCTGGGCGGCTTTGTCGATCAGGTCCGAGAAATTGAAGCGCTGTTCGGCCGTGCGGACGATGTGAATGTCCGGACGATCGATGGTCAACTGGTCGATAACCGGCGCGAGATGCCATAACGACGACCACGAGACGTCGACGTGCAGCAGCCCAAATGTCGACGAACG
>JAGXBI010000269.1 GCA_018971155.1 Burkholderiales bacterium | reverse complement strand
GGCGTGAGGGCTGCTCAGTCGGGTTCGCCGGGGAGGGTGTTCGGATATGTCTTGACGCTCTCCTTGAAGGCGCGCACCAGTTTGAGCATCGGCCCGAGCGCCCATGTGTTGTGCGTCGGACTGGGCGCACGGCGGCAGCACCGGCGGGTAACGATCGTCATTGGCCCGCCCGGAGCACCGCACCGTGCGCGAGCGCGTCGCTCGCTCGCGCGGCATTGCAAAATCGGTTTGTCCCGGTTACCTACAGGAGCATTGCCCGCGATGTTCGTCCCCCGCGAGCACTGGTATCCCGTTCTGCAAAGCCGCGAACTCGGTCGCAAGCCATTGGGCGTCGAGCGCTTCGGGCGCCGGCTGGTGTTCTGGCGCACGGCGGATGGCCGGGCGCATGCGCACTTCGACCGCTGCCCGCACCTTGGCGCCCAACTGAGCCGGGGCACGATCGACGGCGATTGCCTGACCTGTCCGTTTCATGGATTCGCCTTCGATGCGCAGGGACAGTGCCGCCGGATTCCGGCTGTCGGACGTCAGGGCAAGATTCCCAGGGGCATGGCGCTCCACGCGTTCGCGGTGCGCGAGGCGCACGGGCTGCTCTGGCTGTGGTGGGGCGCGCCCCGCGCGACCTACCCGGCGCTGCCTTTCTTCCCCGAATTGGAGCACGGCTGGCGTTACGGCACCGAGACGGTCGAGTGGCCGGTGCACTACACGCGTGCCATCGAAAATCAGCTCGACGTAGCTCACCTGGCGTTCGTCCATCGCACCACCATCGGCGCGGGCGGGCGAAGTCTTGTCGAGGGCCCCTATGTGGAGAGCGACGACGACGGCATTCGGGTATGGGTGAGCAACGCCGCGGATGTCGGGCAAAGTCCCCGCACCCTGGCCGAGCTTGCAACTGCGGCCGCAGGCGCGCCCCCCGGATTGCACTTTCGGTTTCCGGCGTTATGGTTGCTGAACCTGGGCGCGCGCCAAAAGAACATGATCGCCTTCGTGCCGGTCAACGAAAACACCACGCGCTACTACCTGCGTTTTTACCACCGCGTGCGCAATCCGCTGCTGGCCAGGCCGCTCGAGTTCGTCATGGGGCTGAGCAACCGCTTCATTCTGAATCAGGATCGTCGAGTGGTCGTCACGCAAACGCCGCCAGACAGCGCGCACGCCCAGCACGACCGCCTGATCGGCGCGGACCGCGCGATCAGCGAATTTCGCAGCTGGCACCGCCGCATGCGCGATATGCCGGCGACCCAGGCCGCGCCGCTCGCCGACGAGCGATAATGTGCGGCGAACCCGCTGACCGCTTCTACCGCGTCGCCCCCGGCGGGCGTTATGATTCGCCGGGTATCTCAAAGGAGGCTCCATGCCGGATCTATCGACAATAGGCACGTTCGTGGCCGTGGTACTTGGCCTGTTTCTGATTCCCGGCCCGGCGGTCCTGCTGGTGCTCACACGCACCGTGCAGGGCGGGCGCCGGGTGGGCGTTGCCACCGGACTGGGGATCGCCACCGGCGACGCGCTTCATACGCTGGGTGCCTCGATCGGGCTGTCGGCGCTGCTGATGACTTCTGCGCTGGCCTTCAATGTGGTCAAGTGGGTGGGGGCCGCCTATCTGGTGTATCTCGGCATCCGGGCGCTGCGAGCCAAACGGGTTCAAACGGATGCGCCAGCCAGCGAGTTCGCGGAAGTGCCAGGGGCTTCACAGGCGGTGAAGCCGCTGAGCGCTGGCCGGGCTTACCTCCAGGCCATTCCGACCGAACTGCTCAACCCCAAGACGGCGCTGTTTTTCCTGGCGTTTTTGCCGCAGTTCGTCCATGCGTCGCAAGGCGCACCCTTTGTGCAGTTTGCAGTGCTGGGCGCAATTTTCGTCATGCTCAGTGCGCTCTACACATCGCTGATCGCCCTGACCATCCGGCCGTTGGGCCGGATGCTGAAACGCCTCGCCTGGCTAAGGCGCTGGCAAAACCAGCTGATTGGCCTGATATTCATTTCGCTGGGCCTCAAGGTCGCCACGCAGACGCGCTAGCCGGCCAGGCGGCTCATTCGATCAATCATGCCGTCTCGGTGGCGGCCTGCTGGCTGCCGCCGAACATAAAGCTCGACACGCTCAGGCCACCGGCGAAATCGTCCTCGTGATAGACCAGCGCGGCCGGCTCGTGCTCGGCCGCCCCGAGGGCGACCATCAGCGGCAGCAGGTGTTCTTCGCGCGGGTGCGCCTGGCGCGCCGAGGGTGCGGCCTCCCAGGCGGCGAGTGCGGCGCTGCGACGGGCCGCATCGGTGTCGGCCAGGGTTTGCCGCAGCCAGGCGTCGAACGCCGCGGACGGCGCCTTGCCGGCCGGGCCGAACACGCGCAGATTGTGATAGCTCAGCCCGCTGCCGATGATCAGCACGCCTTCGTCGCGCAGCGGCGCGAGCGCGCGCCCGAGCGCCAGGTGCTCGAGCGGATCGAGCCCGTGCCTGAGCGAGAGCTGCACGGTCGGCATGTCGGCATTGGGGTAGATGACCGCCATCGGCGCATACATGCCGTGGTCGAAGCCGCGTTGCGCGTCGAGCCTTGCGGCTATGCCCGCGCCCTCGAGCAAGTCATGCACCCGGGTCGCCAGCGACGGCATACCCGGCGCCGCGTAGGCGATCTGGTAGGTATAGTCGGGAAACCCGTAATAGTCGTAAATCATCGGCGGCTGCGGGTGCGCCATCGCCGTGAACTCCGGCGCTTCCCAATGGGCCGAGATCATCAGCACGGCCTTGGGGGCCGCTCCCACCAAATGCGGCATTTGCCGCAGCGCCGCGGCCAGGCGGTCGTAGCGGCCGGCCAACCGGTCGGTCATCCAGGGCCACGGGCCGCCGCCGTGGGAAATAAAGAAAGTGGGGAGTCTGGGCGAGGTCATGGAGGCCTTGGAGGTCGTGGTGTGTTTCGTCGGCCCGCCGTTCAGGCGCCCATGCGTTCGGCCTGCTGCCATGCCAATTGCGCGATGCGCTCGAAGCGTGCCGCCATGGCCGGCGCGTTGGCGCTGGCGGCGGTGCCGCGCGCCAGCCGTCCCTTGATGCCATGGACGATCGCCGCGAAACGGAACATATTGAAAGCGATATAGAAATCGAGATCGGCGATGCCTTCGCGCCCGGTGCGGCGGCAATAGCGCGCAACGTACTCGGCTTCGTCGGGAATGCCGAGCGCGGCCAGATCGGCACCGCCGATGCCGCCCAGAATGTCGGGCGGCATGCGGTACATCATCACGTGATAGGCGAAGTCGGCCAGCGGATGCCCGAGCGTCGACAATTCCCAGTCGAGCACCGCCAGAATGCGCGGCTCGCTCGGATGAAAGATCATGTTGTCGGCGCGGTAGTCGCCGTGCACGATGGCGGTTTCGTCGCCGGGCGGGATGTGCGCCGGCAACCATGCCAGCAGGCGATCCATATGCGGGTCGCGTCCCGCATCGGTGTCCTCGATGTACTGGCGCGACCAGCGGCTGATCTGCCGCTCGATATATCCGCCTGCACGCCCGTAGTCGGCCAGCCCGAGCGCGGTGTAATCGAGCCGGTGCAGTGTGGCGAGCGTGGCGTTCATCGCGTCGAAGTAGGCGTCGCGCTGCGCGGCAGGCACGCCGGGGAAGGTCGCTTCCCAGAAGACGCGACCCTCGACCATGTCCATCACGTAGAACCAGGTGCCGATCACCGCATCATCGACGCACAGGCCATGGACGTGCGCGACCGGAAAGCCGGCACCGGCCAGTGCGGTGAGCACGCGGGCCTCGCGGTCGACCGCGTGCGCGCCCTTGAGCAATTCGCCGGGCGGTTTGCGGCGCAGCACATAGCTGCGCGCCGGCGTCACCAGCCGATAGGTCGGGTTCGATTGCCCGCCCTGGAACTGTTCGACCGTCAGCGGGCCGCTGAAACCCGCCACGTTGGCCTGCATCCACTCGCTCAGGCGCGCGACGTCGAATCGGTGCGCCTCGCGCACCGGCATGGTCGAGCCGCTCATCGGTGGGCCCCCGACGCTTCACGCTTGATCTTCTTGGCCAGCGCCCACTTGTGCACCTCGGTCGGGCCGTCGTAGATGCGGAACGCTCGGATTTCGCGGAATACCTGCTCGACGATCGTGTCGCGCGTCACGCCGGTGCCGCCCATCACCTGCACGCAGCGGTCGGCCACGCGAAACAGCGCATCCGAGACGGCGACCTTGGCCATCGAGCTTTCGGCGGTGCCCAGCGAGCCGGTATCGAGCACGTCGGCGCACCAGTCGATCATCAGTTCGGCCTGCTTGAGATCGATCAGATTGTCGGCCAGCATGAAGCCGACGCCTTCGTGATCGATCAGCGGCTTGCCGAATGCATGGCGCCTGGTCGCATAGGCCGTGGCGATCTCGTGCGCGCGCGTGGCCGCGCCGTGCCAGCGCATGCAATGCGACAGGCGTGCCGGCGACAGGCGCACCTGCGCATACTTGAAGCCCTGGTCGACCTCGCCCAGCACGTCGCGCGAGGGCACGCGCAGATTGTCGATCTCGATCACCGCATGGCCGCCCGGCATCGCACCGTCGATGGTGTCGAGCACCCGTGCCACGCGAATCGCCGGATGAGGCAATTCCACCAGGAACATCGTCGCCGCCAGTGTCTCGCCGCTCGACGTTTTCGCCATCACGATGCCGACCCGGGCGCCAACCGCGCCGGTGATGAATGCCTTGCGGCCGTTGATGACCCAATCGTCGCCGTCGCGCCGCGCGGTGGTCTGCAGCATCGAGGGGTCGGAGCCCGCGCCGCCGTCGGCGGCCGGCTCGGTCATGAAAAATGCCGAGCGCGCCTCGCCGGCCACCAGCGGGGCCAGGTAGCGCGCCTGCTGCTCGGCCGTGGCGACCTTGCCCAGCAGCAGCATGTTGCCTTCGTCGGGCGCGGCCGTATTGACGGCCACCGGCCCCAGCGGAGAGAGGCCGGAGCGCTTGAGCACCAGCGCCGTCTCGCGCTGGCTCAGATGGCT